>CASBPW010000089.1 GCA_949127685.1 Candidatus Sivonenia alaskensis PMM_0068
CACTAAATGATGTGTTGCAAACAGTTCCGATCTCTTACGGCGACTACACGCTTGGTGCTTCCCAATCGTCTGCCGCCGTAATTCCCCCATCGTTCCACGTCCAAATTATCTTCTGATACGTGAAAGCGATCTCCTCATACTCGACGTAACGCATCAGCTCGGGATTCTTGTTGTTAGGCATGCAAAAATTGATGGAGGCGATATTTGCGTTCACCAACTTGACGGTATGGCTCTGAACGGCATTGTCAACTTAACAAGGCATCTCAAAATTAAGACAATTTTTATCTGGATGATCAGGCTAAAGACTTATTACGCAACGGCATTTAGACCCGTCAATTCTCGCCAGCTTTCAAATCGCTGACTCATCGTTGCTCGATATGCTGGTGCTGTGAGTTTGTGCTGGTGGGGATGGAAATGTCCTCGTATCGGTTCAAAAGCAGAGAGAAATCGTTGGGCCTGCCCTGGGGACTTGAACCGACCCATTCGTCTCTCTCTAACCCTTGTTGGTCGGTGCGAGTTCTCGGCTCGATTATTCAATCCCTTATGCTGCCTGTGTTCTACTCCCTTGAGGAGCTTTCTCTTCGCCGCCCCATAGCTTTTTAACTTATCCGTAATGATTACTCTGGGGGCAAAGCCTTGAGGCTTGAGCAGTTTGCGGAAAAATTTATTGGCTACCCGCTCATTGCGACGGCGCTGCATCAAAATATCCAGGACTTGCCCATCTTTATCGACCGCTCGCCATAGGTAGTACTGCTTACCTTTGATGGTGATGACGACTTCATCGAGATGCCACTTATCGGCAGGTTTGGGGCGACGACGACGGATCTGGTTAGCATAGCTTTGAGCAAACTTAAGACACCATTCCCGGATTGATTCATAGGTCACTTCAATCCCGCGATAGAGCATCATTTTTTCAATATCTCTGAAACTGAGCGGGAAGGTGTAATACAACCAGACGCAGTAGGAAATGATTTCGGCTGGGAAGCGATGTCGTTTGTAAGAGCTGCTCATCCTCTAAGCATTACATAGACAGTGGAGTGGAGACAGGGGCGTTAAGTTGTCAATACCCTACGGTTCCCTTGGCTGTCTTCTTCCGTGTGGTGCCTGTCATTTTTATCTACCAAACTTCTACCAATTATCTACCAAAACATATCATTTCGCACCAGAATAGACCACCTATTGAGCACTTATGTCCATGCCATCTCCTAGCCCTAGTTACAAGAAAACCCTCTGCCGGAGAGGGTTTGAAGTGTTTGGGCGATACGTGATTCGAACACGTGACCCCTCCCGTGTGAAGGGAGTGCTCTACCACTGAGCCAATCGCCCATGATGAACTGGAATACGAGAAGTTTAGTATGACAGGGGGCTTTTCGCTTCGTCAACTACAGACTCGCCACACTCTTCACTACACTTTTCTCTCCCAGTAAAATTTTGGCCTGTAAGGGCTCTCCTGGTCCCCGTCCTCGGAAATTCAGGCGTAATACTTCTTCATCGTTAAAGACTCGATTGACCTCGGCTACCAGAGTGACCAGTTGGTCATAGTCCTCCTGGGAAATACTCGCCAGCGTGTAGCCTCGGGTGGTCGTTGGAGCCATCATCGGCATTTTTTCGGCAGGCAGCATAGTTAATAGGGCTTCCAGCAGAAGATCGGCCATTGGACCTTTTAGGGGGGTGGTTTGTTCTCCAAAGTGGAGGGTTTTTTGGGTAGGATCAACTTGGAGTACTTGAGGCATCGGTTACCGAGAACAAAGATTTTGTACCGCTATATTGTCTCCCACCGATGTACACGTAAACCATGAAAGCGATCAGGTCAATCTTTTTGTCCAAGACTAGGCTTAAGAACAGAGGGTTGCTGAAGAGATTCAGCGGAGCCTGCCAGGATCACTAGGCCGCAGCCAAGGATTTCACCCCAGCCTAACGGCGTATGCAGGATGAGCGCTGCACTGATAGCGGCAGCGGGCACTTCAAACAACATCAAAAGGGATACCCGTCCTGGATCAAGCTGTTTAGCGCTCCAAAAATAGAACCAGGTTTGGGGGAGTAGCCAGACGATGGTAATTCCTGCAGCCCAGGGTAATAAGCTCCAAAAGCTGGTGCTGGAAGGAACAGAGCCCATGCTTGTAGGCGGTAAAACGAGCGCAAAAACAAGGCCAACGATGCTCGCAATCATAAAGGTTGTGCAGGTCTGTTCAAGACCTCCAATCGATACCGTTCCTTTGGTTAACTCTGCCTTGCGAACATAGGTAGATCCCACCGCCGTACCCATACCAGCCAAGAGTCCCATCCATTCTGCCAGGTCATGGGGTATCGGGATCCCTCCTCCGCTCCCTAATACCACGCCAGCACCGAGTAAGCCAACGGCGATGGAAGCCAACCGGATCATCCTGATCGGTTCTTTGAGCACGACCAAAGCAAGGATGGTCGACCAAATCGGATTTAGGTAAAACAACAGCGTTACCCGGACCACTTCATCGGAGAGTAGCGCTGCGTTGTAAAGGGCGAGGGCCACACCCGTGGATAGGCTAATCACCCACAAGAGCGGGACTTTGAGATCCACCTTGTGACGGCGCTGCCACAGGGGTAGGGCAAGCATTATCGCCCCGCAGCCATAGAGTATGACCCCTTGCCAATAACCCGACAAGCCTTTCTCGGCCAACCAATGAAGCGGCAGCCACCACAAACCCCAGGCGACGGAAGCAAGACAAAGAGCCAGCGTCGCTCTGTTGGTCACAGAGGTCTTCTCTAGCAGGTGGGTGATCGATGGAGCCACGGTATTGGGTCAGGAGAGAATAGAAAACGGAAGGGGCTGGAGGTAACAGAGAAAATCTCTATCTCGACGCCAAGGGCTAGAATGGGCTACCAACTTTATTCAGTTCTGATATGGTACAAGCTCCTGCACCTAATACTGCCACCTCGCTCGCTACTTTGGCGATAGACCTGATTCGGAAAGCGGGTTGTTCCTATGGAGAGGCGCGTTTCTGTACCTACCATGTTCAGAATCTTTATGCCCGTGACCGTTCTTTGAGCAATCTGGCCGATAATGTCAGTTCTGGCTTTGGGGTGCGGGTGCTTCTGGAGGGTGCGTGGGGTTTTGCGGCTAGTCATCGCAATACATACACCGAAGTAGAACGCATGGTGGCCCTGGCTATTGACATTGCTAAAGGGAGTCGGCTTTCCCAACAAACACGGGTTGCTCTCGCACCTGTTAAGGCTTACCGCGCTCGCTATGCTACCCCGATTGAGGTGGATCCTTTTACGGTTCCGATGGAAGAAAAAGCAGCTTTGCTCATGCAACTGAACGACAGACTGCTTAGCTATGGCGAGCGGGGGATTAAAAAAGCTTATTCCTTCCTCAATTTCACCCGCGAAGAAAAGACCTTTGCTTCCACCGAAGGTTCTGAGATCCAGCAGACGATTTATCGCAGCTATCCGGGATTTGGTTGTACCGCAGTTGTGAATGGCGATGCTCAGAGTCGCGGCTATGAAAGGGCCCCTCTAAATTTGGGCTATGAACACATCCAGGCAGCGGACCTCTTGAGCCAAGTAGACCGAGTCGCTGAAGAAGCGATTGAAAAAGTACACGCTGTCAAAGGACCGCAGGATATTCGTACCACCTTGATTCTTAAGCCAACCAATCTCTTTTTGACCATTCATGAATCGGTGGGCCATCCGACGGAGTTGGACCGGGTGTATGGCTATGAGGCTAATTTCGCTGGCACCAGTTTTGCTACTACCGAGAAACAGGGGGAACTCCAATATGGAGCGCCTTGGATCAACTTTCGGGCGGACCGGACGCAACCGGGGGGACGCAGCACCCTAGGCTATGACGATGAGGGGGTCCCTGCTCAGGATTGGCATGTGGTGAAGGAGGGCATCTTGGTGGACTATCTCACCGACCGAGAGACGGCGCATCGACTGGGACGGGCCACCAGTAATGGCTGCGCCTACGCCGATAGTTGGGCCAGTGTGCCGATGGTCCGTATTCCAAACTTAGGCTTAGAGCCGGGACCTGAAGGCGGTGCTCATACGGCTACTTTGGCCCAAATGATTGCTGATACCGAAGACGGCATCCTGATTGACGGCATTGGCAGCTTTTCTATCGACCAGCAGCGACGTAATTTCCAGTTCGGGGGAGATGCTTTCTGGAAGGTGGAGAAAGGCAAGGTGGTTGGGATGCTCAAAGATGTCACCTACCAGGCGATGACCACGGATTTTTGGAATAGTGTGGATGCCTTGGGTCCAGCTGCTGAGCGGGAGCAGTGCGGGACGAATATGTGCGGGAAGGGAGAGCCGATGCAAATCGCGCAGATGACCCATGCCTGTGTGCCCGTGCGGGTTCGTAATATCCAGATTGGGGGACCGCAGTGAGCTTGGCCACCGCAGCAGCGACCTTGACTAAAGATCAGGCCCTTAGTCTTGTTGAAGAAGCCCTGAAGCACTCGAAAGCAGAAGGCGCTTTTGTCAGTATCAGTGCTGGGGAAGAATCGCTGGCCCGCTATTCCAGCAATCAAATCACCCAAAACCTGAGCCGCACCCAGTTTACGCTGACCGTCACCAGTTACTTTGGCACCCGTCACGCTTCTGCTTCTACTACCGATTCGGACCCAGAAGCGATTGCAGCGGTAGTCCGCAGTTCAGAAGCCTTAGCCCGGCTCGCTCCAGAAGATCCGGAGTGGGTTCCTCTGCTGGAGCCACCAGCCTATGAAGAACGTACGCCTGCTTTTGATGAACGAACGGCAACCCTTTCTCCCCTGGAACGGGGAGGCATGATTCAACGGGTGTGTGCCCTAAGTACGCAGGCAGGGGTGGATGGTTCTGGAACCCTGAGTACAGAAGCCTATGTGCGGGCGATTGGCAATTCGCAGGGCCTGAGAGCCTACAACCGATATACAGAAGCGGATTTTGGGTTTACGGCGCGCATTGAGGATGGCTCTAGCTGGAGCCAACGCACCGCTTGGTCGGTGGACCAGTTGCCTATGGAATCCTTGACCGCACAAATTATTGAACGTTCGCTCCAATCTCGTAAACCTCGGGAAGTCAGTCCTGGTAGTTACCCGGTGGTCTTTGATGGAGCGGCATTTAAAGACTTGCTCAGTTGGTTAAGTTGGAATTTGGATGCACGGGCTGCGGATGAAGGGCGTTCGTTTATGTCCCGTACCGATCAGTCTGATAAAGCAGAGGGAAATCTGCTGGGCGAAGCCATGTTCAGCCCTTTAGTGCACGTCCAGAGAAACCCTGCCCATCCCCTGTTGCAAGGAAGCACCTTTTTCGGGGATGGTTTACCCAATCGGGCCTTGGATATTATTCAGGATGGAATCCCTAAAACGCTCTCCTATTCACGCTATTGGGCGCAAAAGCAAGGGAAAGAACCAACGGGTTCCATAAGTTCTGTAGTGATGGCGGGAACAAACCAGCCTTTGACAGACTTGATCGCCCAGACGGAGCGGGGGATTTTGGTGAGTCGAGCTTGGTATGTACGCTATGTGAATCCCAAAACACTCGTGGTCACAGGTATGACCCGCGACGGCACGTTTTGGATTGAGAATGGAAAAGTCGCTTACCCGATTAAGAACTTGCGATTCAACCAAAGCTTGCCCGATATGTTCAGAGATGTGGACGCGCTTAGTACCGTAGAGCGTTATGGCGATAGTGTGGTTCCTGGAGTACGGGTAAAGGCATTCAATTTCAGCAGTGTGACCGATAGTGTTTAGGAGACCTCTTGCGCGAATCATTTTTTGCAACGGAATCTTAATTTCTATAGGCCTTGATCGATTCCACTTGTAATTCAAAATAACCAGGAGAAAAAGAGGGATTCAGTCCTCCGTCATACTCGAATTTACTAAGCATGATTTGGAAAGAACTAACCTGGCGAGTATTGAGCGAAGCTGCATCCTGAACAGTTTTGGCTCGGAAGACAGGAATCAGTTGCGCAAAGGGAATGCGTACAGTTGTCCAAGTGTCTTTTAGCGTATCGAAGGAGTAGCAGTAGGCGACGCCATCCCATTTCGTTTCGCTGCGGAGCATGAATTTATAGCGCTTACCATCTCCCCGCAAACGGATTTCGAGACCTTCATATCCAGATAGATCGAAGGGAGTTTCAAAATTGCGGGTACGGATCGAAGCAAAACCGCCGGAATTATCCGTAGACACATTTCCTGAGAACAAAGCCGAATTCTCTACGAGCCGGATTCCACTCTGGCTGACGCCACCCATTACTACGTCATCCAACGCCCCCCAGGTCTCTTTCACATCACTGGATGGATACTGAAAATCAAAAATCACATCGTGTATAGGCATTTTTCCTCCCTCAGGTTGAGCGCTGGGGCCCCTAAATAGAGAACGTATCCAAGCAGGGGGTTCTAACACTTTAAAGTAGACCAGGGTTTGCCAAAATCTCCCTGCATCCCATTTGGAAGTTCGTTGAGCCATAGGACTTATCCTCCAATCACTGGCTACTCCTCCCATCTTGCTTGATCCAACTGCGATAATGCAGCCATGACCAAGAATCTAGAGCACTTCCGCATTACAACAGCATCCCTTGACCTGCAAGAGGTCTATGATTTTGCCGCTGACCCAGGCAATGGTTCAGTAAATCTCATGTGCGGGACTGTACGGAATCAAACAGGCAAAAGACCTGTTGATTTCCTCGAATACGAAGCCTACGAACCGATGGCCCTCAAAGTATTTGCTGAAATAGCTGAACAGATTTACCAAAAATGGCCCGAAACCAATCGAGTGGTTATCCACCATCGGATCGGCAGGTTATGCATAGGTGAGATTTCTGTAATCGTGGCAGTCGGTTCTCCCCATCGGAAAGAAGGCTTTGAAGCCTGTCAGTATGCCATTGACACCTTAAAGTACAACGCCCCTGTTTGGAAGAAAGAGTACTGGGTAGATGGTAGTAGTGAATGGGTAAACGTAAAAAGTGCAGAAGCGATGGAAAGTTACTAACAAAAAACAGAAAAAGTCTATGCAACTAAGCGAGTTCAACCTGACCTCAGCTGAGATTGATCCAGGAGAGGTGTTCTAAGCGATCGCAAGAGTTATTTCCGCCGAAAAGACGATCGCAAAACTCCGATGCGTTCTAAGAAACCCCGCTTGGTCCAGGAAATCTATGGATAGGGATTGGCACATTGGGCGGTGCTACATTTAACCGACAAGGGACGGATGCCTCGCCGGTCCAATCGGTGAACGTGGTTTCATTCTTGTAATGGCGCGGGGTGTGTAGTAGCAACCACCAAGCTTCTCTGGCACCCAGGATGTAATGAGAACGCTCAGGGTAGTGAGTCTTGATCAAGTTCTGCACGAGGGGATAGTAGTCAGAGTTCAGTCCAGGAAAAATATGATGTTCAGCGTGATAAGAAAAGTTTAGATGTAGCAAATCAAACAGTTTAGGAACTTTAATTGAAATACTATTTGCCAAAGGATCATTTATACTGGTCATAGGGCTCAACATGTGGTTGGTATAAACATAAAAAATAATACCTGCATAACCAATGGCAATCGGTAAAAAGTAGCTAAGTGCTAATTTAAGTAAGTTGAATTGGAGATATGCAAGAATGCTTATATGGAGCATAAAAATAATGAGAAATTCTAAGGCAATTTCCCTGCGCTCTTCCGGACGTACCTTAAAGGCTGCAGGCACATAATTTACGTCTTCGCTGTTAAATAACAAGACTGAACTTAGATTGCGAAATGTTGAAATACTCCAGGCACTGGCCATTCCTATGATCAGCCAAAATGGGTTGACCATTTGAGAGGGCGCAACCAGATCTTGAATCCACTTTCCCAACGTGTTAGGTTGCTGATGCAAATAATTGCGGTCAGGATCTCCAAGCGCATTTGTTCTAAGGTGATGAAGCCGGTTATGAACGTTCTTCCATAGAGTTGGTGGCATCCACCCCATCGCAAACCCTAATAGACTGACCATCCGTAGACAATAGGGATTTTTAATAATTCCTGTATGCATCAAATCATGAGAGCCAAATGTTAAAACGGTCACACTGTTTCCCATGATTAAAGTCACGGGTAAGTAGAGCCATAATAGAGCTGTAGGCCAGCGATCAAGATGTGAAGCAATCCCCCAACCTAGCAGCAAAATTGTGAGATTAATTAATAAAATCACGACCTTGCTGCGATCGGGCATAAAGGCCTCAGGAGGCAGCCCTGGACGCAACTTTTTTGCGTATTCTACCTGATGAATCAGAAGTTGATTTTCAATAATTTTCATAAACTTATGTGAATAAACCACGCTGAGTCTGGGTCAGGATTATTATGCTACATAAGATTATGATAGAACTCTGGAATTAATTATTCAATCCTGTCAGGAGGCTGATCATGACTTCTACTCCAACGTTTCAAGATTTTGAAAAGTATATCCCTCTGATTGGGGATATCAATATAAAAGATCCGATTGCATACCAAACAACCCGTGGAGTTGTTTCGGTCGTTAATGCAGTACAAATGGCCGTAGCAGAGTCTTATATTAATGGGTTGGAAATTCCTGATGATGCCCTGATCCAACTTTTTAATACCTGCATGCCTGTATTTTTCAAGCATTTTCCCTCCCTGTTAGCACCCTATGAGTGGGTACTCAAAGAATCGGATCACCTGGCAGAAAGTTCCCGGGAACTGATGAAGATTCAATATGATCTACCTCAGGAGATGTTGAACCCGATGTTAGGAGATTGGAAGGTCATCTATCCCAAATACAGCATGGGATTATGGCAGAAAGGAGCCGCCAATCTGGAAGAGTCTCAAATGCATATGATTGATGACATGATTGAAAAAATGAATATCCAGGATGGCGATAACATTCTAGATTTTGGGTGTGGTTGGGGTTGTGTTGCGAACTATATCCTTTCCAAATTTCCCAATGTCCGGTTTACGGGGCTGAACTTAAGTCATCAACAGTGCGAGTACATGCGCAAAAAAATGCAAGACCCTGAAAGTTACTTAAGTTCAGGCAGATTCACCTTGCATGAAGGCGATTTAAATGATGCCCAGTTTGAAGAGAAGTTTGACAAAATCCTCTCTGTGGGTGTGTTCTGCCATGTTGGAAACTTAACTCAGTCATTCCGAAAATTGGCCTCTTTTTTGAAAGAACAGGGCACGGTTTTCATTCATATCATTACGGTTCGCACCCCCAACAATATTTCAAGTCCCTTTACGCACAAATATATCTTCCCCCATGGCCGCTACTGGAATTATGATGCAGTTCCCAACCATAATAAAGACTTGAAAACCACCCAGCGGTGGTACTTGAATGGTATCAACTACCACAAAACCTTTAAGGCCTGGCTAGCTAATTTTGATACTCGCCAGGACATAGTTAAAAATCTGGATTATGGCATGGACTATGCTAAATTTCGCCGGATTTGGAGATTTTATCTGCTCTGGCTAGGAACTAACTTTGCCACCTGTGATGGTGAATACAACGGGAACGGTCAATATCTCATGGTGCATGCATAGCAAGCAGATGGTCGCACTTAGAAAGAGGTTTCTCGGCTGCCCTTGTCGGCACGTGTACATGAGCTACGCTTAGAGCTTGCTAGGTGCCAGCTTCTCGGCTGCGCCTGCCGGACACGGCTACGCTTCTGTGCGGGTTGAGCGTAGTCGAAACCAGCCCGCAC
>CASBPW010000090.1 GCA_949127685.1 Candidatus Sivonenia alaskensis PMM_0068
AGCTGCAAATAATCAATAATAATCATCCCTAGACGTCCACCCTGTTCCGCCATTAAGCGGCGGCACTTAGAGCGCATTTCCATGACCGTAGCATTGGGCGTGTCATCAATGAATAGAGGGCTAGAAGCCAGTCGGCCAATCGCCGTCCCCACTTTTTGCCACTCATTTTCACTGATTCTGCCAGAGCGTAGCCGGTGGCTATCAATCTCTGCTTCACTACTCAGAAGACGCTGGACCAATTGTTCTTTAGACATTTCCAAACTAAACACGACCACAGGCAAATTAGCTTTCTGAGTAATGTTGTGCCCAATAGAAAGACAGAGAGAAGTTTTCCCCATAGAGGGCCTCCCCGCCACAATAATTAGGTCAGAAGGTTGGAATCCTTGAGTAAGACTATCTAGGTCATAGAAACTACTGGCAATGCCGGGGATTTCTGCCCCTTCTGTGAACCGTTGTTCCAAAGATTCAAAGATATCCAACAAAATATCAGAAGCTGGCACTACGGAACGGGTTACTCGCTCCTGCGTGACAGCAAAAATCTTCTGTTCCGCTTGGTCTAAGGTTAGGGTGATGTCTTGGGCCGTGTCATAACCGAGAGCTACGACTTCTTGGCCGCTGCGAATAAGCTGTCTGCGCGTGTACTTATCGGCAATCAAACGAGCGTATTGGTCAATATTGACCGTATTGACTAGGGATTCGACCAAGCGCCTTAAGGCAGATTTTCCTCCCACCTTTTCCAGAAAGCCATTGTCTTCAAGATAGGTTGTAACACTCATCAAATCAGTAGGCAGGCCTTGGGCATTCAGGAGGAGGGTAGCCCGATAAATATCTTGGTGGGCGCTGACATAGAAAGCTTCCGGTCGCAGGAGTTCCGCGACGCGCGTAAGGGCTTCACTATCCATGAGAATGCCCCCTAGAACAGCTTCTTCTGCCTCAATGTTCTGAGGGGGAAGACGGTCTTCCAGAGGGGAAAATTCTGTCATTGTCCGCGATTGCCGAAATTCTTCCTGCACTGATATACCAAGCTAATGAAAATAATCATAGGGGCTTGGATAGTTATATCAAGCGGCAGCGACTTCGACCCTGATAGTCGCAAACACTTCGTGAGCCAAACGGATCTTCGCGCCGTAGGTACCGATAGCGTTGATGTTGTCATCGAGCGTGATTTCTCTGCGGTCTATTTCTTCACCCAGCAAGGTCTTCAGGGCATCAGCGACATCCTGGTTGGTGACCGTACCAAAGATAGAATCGTTCTCTCCTACCTGCTTGTAGATAATGACCTTACCCAACGCTTCAATGGAACCGCGCTTAGCAATCGCAGCTTCACGAAGGGCTGCTAAACGCGCCCGTTCTTTTGCTTTGCGGGCTTCGATAGCCTTAACTAAGCCAGGGGTAGCTTTCTGAGCATAACCCTTGGGAATTAGATAATTACGAGCGTAACCAGCGGCCACTTCTACTAGATCCCCTGATTCACCCAATTTCTGCACATCCTCAACGAGGACTAGCTTGACGCCCATGATGGTTTCCTTAGTTTTCTTTTCGCCAAAGAAGTTAATATACCAGAGTTTTAGGTGCAGCCTAGCGGCATGACACAATAATCCCAGACATTCTCAGTGACAGATTGGCTAATCTATAGTAAACGATTCGCTGAGCTGATGACCTTTTCGGATGTGATGACCAACGATACGGATAGGAGAATTCCTACAGAAGATACGATTGCTGCCATTGCCACAGCGGTAGTCCCAGAGGCAGGTAGCGTAGCGATTGTGCGTTTATCGGGTCCGAGTGCCCCAGCCGTTGCAAAGGCGTTGATGCCTGCTTTACAGTCTCCTCAAGCTCGTCCGCTGGAGAGTCATAAGGTTTATTACGGCTGGATTAAAGACCCCAAAACGCAAGAAGCTGTGGATGAAGTCTTGATGCTCTATATGGCCCGTTCCCGGTCTTTTACCCGTGAAGAGGTGGTGGAGTTTCACTGTCATGGGGGCATTGTTCCCGTCCAACGGGTGCTCCAGCTCTGCTTGCATCAGGGAGTGCGCTTAGCACGCCCAGGTGAGTTTACCCTCAGGGCTTTTCTGAATGGTCGCATTGACCTTACGCAGGCAGAAAGTGTTGCACAGCTGGTGGGAGCCTGTTCGCCGCAAGCGGCCCAGGTAGCATTGTCTGGCTTGCAAGGCAACCTGGCGCGCCCGATTGAAACCTTGCGCAGTCATTGTCTTGACTTGCTCGCTGAGATAGAAGCCCGGATTGATTTTGAAGAAGACCTCCCTTCTCTGGATGAGCTTTCGATTACGCAACAAATCCAAGCGATGAAGGTGGAGGTGGCTGGCCTGTTGGCTACGGCTAACCGGGGAGAACTACTACGTTCTGGCTTGAAGGTGGCGATTGTGGGCCGCCCGAATGTGGGGAAATCAAGCTTGCTCAATCTCTGGAGCCAAACGGAGCGGGCGATTGTCACGGACCTGCCAGGGACCACCCGGGATACGGTTGATACCCATCTCATCGTTCAAGGCATTCCCGTACAGGTGATAGACACAGCGGGTATCCGAGAAAGTGGAGACATCGTCGAGCAGATGGGCATTGAACGCTCTCGCAAAGCGGCAGCACAAGCAGATCTAATTCTTTTGGTGGTGGACTATTCTCAAGGCTGGACCCCAGAAGATGCCGCTATTTACCGGGAAGTGGCACAGGGGATAGTGGTTTTGGTAGCGAATAAAACGGACCTAAGTAAAACTCTTCAACCTTTTCCTGAGCATTTAGGCAACTTGGTCAAAATTTCTACTCTCCGGGACCCGCAGGACTCTATTGCCAGGCTAGAACAGGTCCTTCTGGACCAGGTCGGGACGGGCTTAACGGCGGCCAATATGGACATTGCCATCAACCAGCGCCAGCAAGAAGCGCTTTTGCGGGTCCAAGAAAGTTTAGAACGGGTCCAAGGAACGATGACCCAGAAGCTACCCCTCGATTTTTGGACGATTGATCTACGGGAAGCGGCTACTACGCTGGGGCAAATCACGGGACAAGAAGTAACAGAGCCTATCCTTGACCGCATATTTAGTCGTTTTTGTATCGGTAAATAAGGCTTCCAAACCGTGGTACCCTGGTATACAAACGTTAACAGTCCTAAAGTCCATCTGGGCAAGGCAATCAGCAGTTTAGGAGCGCAACCCATGGTTATGACCAGAGCCGAGAATGTAGGGTATGTCACCCAAGTGATCGGGCCTGTATTAGATGTCGAGTTTCCCAGCGGGAAACTACCCTCTATCTACAACGCACTGAAAATTAAAGCGAGTACGGAATCAGGCATCCCCATCGAAATTACCTGTGAAACCCAGCAGTTGTTGGGGGATAACCGGATCCGGGCTGTAGCCATGAGTTCCACCGATGGTCTGGTGCGGGGCATGGAAGTGCTGGATACAGGAGCGGCTATTACGGTCCCTGTTGGCCCAGCCACCCTCGGCCGAATCTTTAACGTCATTGGCGAACCTGTAGACGAAGTTGGGGTAGTCAATAACCAAGAGACTTCGCCGATTCACCGTGCAGCTCCGAAGTTCATGGACCTCACCACTACGCCCGAAGTTTTTGAGACGGGTATCAAAGTGATCGACCTATTGGCCCCTTATCGTAAGGGTGGAAAGATCGGTCTATTCGGAGGTGCGGGTGTCGGCAAGACGGTTCTGATTCAGGAATTGATCAACAACATTGCCAAGCAGCATGCGGGTGTATCGGTGTTTGGCGGCGTGGGTGAGCGTACCCGTGAAGGGAATGACCTTTATAACGAATTCAAAGAATCTGGGGTTATCGATAAGGTGGCTCTGGTCTATGGTCAGATGAACGAACCTCCTGGCGCTCGGATGCGCGTCGGGCTGACGGCTTTAACCATGGCTGAGTACTTCCGGGATGTCTCCAAGCAAGACGTATTGCTCTTTATCGACAACATCTTCCGCTTTGTCCAAGCGGGTTCTGAAGTCTCGGCGCTCCTTGGTCGTATGCCTTCTGCGGTAGGTTATCAGCCTACCCTGGGAACGGACGTTGGGGACCTGCAAGAGCGCATTACCTCTACCAAAGATGGTTCAATTACCTCTGTCCAAGCCGTCTACGTGCCTGCGGATGACTTGACAGACCCTGCTCCTGCGACGACCTTTGCCCACTTGGATGCGACCACGGTACTTTCGCGTGCGTTGGCTTCTCTGGGTATCTACCCCGCTGTTGACCCTCTAGGTTCTACTTCTACAATGCTTCAGCAGGACATTGTCGGGGAACGTCACTACAACGTTGCTCGTTCGGTGCAATCCACCCTCCAGCGCTACAAGGAACTGCAGGATATCATCGCGATCCTGGGTCTAGATGAGCTTGCTCCTGAAGATAGGCTGGTCGTAAACCGGGCTCGCAAACTTCAGCGCTTCCTGTCTCAGCCTTTCTTCGTGGCAGAGGTCTTTACCGGTTCTCCTGGTAAGTACGTCACCCTAGATAAGACCTTAGAAGGATTTGAGCGCATCCTCAAAGGTGAATTCGATGACTACCCAGAGCAAGCTTTCTATCTGGTAGGCGACATCGAAGAAGCTATCGAAAAAGCTAAAAATATGAAGTAGGAAAGGCCTTAAAACATTCTTTTTAGAAGCCGGGGAATCCTGGCTTCTTTTTTTAGAAGAACCTCTCTCGGAGCACGGAAGCGTAATATCAAATTTTTTGCAAAAATCCCCTAACTGCTGGAGTGATTAATCCATTGGAGCCTCCTAACTCCTTGACAGCGACAGGGGGCATCAGTGCCCTTCGGAGCGCATAAACTTGATTAAGGAGTCTTTTATAATTATTCGGGCCCAGTAGTTTTAGTGTGTTGATTGCCAAGCTCAGGCGCAGATATTCTCTGCTGAAGCGCAATTTGGGATAGGAAGAAATCGCTAGAGCACGGTAATGAAGGGAAAGTTTATAATCTGTATGTGCGCTTTGTAGTGCTTTCCACCCTAGACAGAGATTGGCATAGCCATAGCTTCGATTCTTCAAGGGGAGAACTTCAAGGGAAACATGCTCAAACGCTTTTTCGATTACTGCGTGAAATGCTTTTTCCGCCGCTTGGCAATTTCTGGACTTACTATCGGGTCGCTGGCGATAATAGGCTAGGGGTTCTTCAATAACGGCAAAGGGATAATGAATCGCAATGCGAAGCCACATATCCCAATCTTCAACAGAACGCAAGCTACAGTCAAATAATCCAGCCTTATCAAAACAACACCTGCGCACCATAACAGTGAGACAGGCTATAGTATTCTTCTCTAATAATTGTTTCCAAATCATACCTTCGGAAGAGGAAGGGATGACTCTCCCCGTTGAGTTGCCATCTTTATCAACAAAAAACATCCAAGCATGGACAACCCCAATCGAAGGATTATCATCCAAATAGCGCACTTGCTTTTCTAATTTAGTGGGTGCCCATAAATCATCAGCATCTAAAAATGCTACGTATTCTGCTTGGGATTGAGTAATGCCCGTATTCCTTGCCGCTGAAGCTCCCTGGTTCTTTTGTGAAATCAATTTCACCCGTGGATCGGTGATTTCAGAGGCCCACTGCACAATATTATCCGAGCTACCATCATCAACAATAAGCACTTCAAAATCGGTAAAGGTTTGTTCCAGTACACTTGATAATGTATCTGGAAGATAGGGCATCGAGTTAAAAGAAGGAATTATAACTGAAACCTTCATCAATCGTGAAACCTCTCTGACTCCGCTGGCTCAACCTTCTCTACCGTGCCCACTGCCCGTCCGGAAAGACGGGTTAGGACTTCATTGGAGCGCTGGATAAACTGACCCATGGTCTCGGCATCGAAGTTTTTCTGAGAAAGCAACGCTAAATCATAGACATGGCGACAGATCAGTTCAGATAGTGCCTCATCTTCTAGCTGGGGGATATTCTGAATCAGGGGATGGTTAGTATTCAAAACCAGCGTGTGTTCTTCCAGAAAGTCCATCTGCTTTTGCTGCATCAAGGCTGTCATTTCCTTGAATCGACGTAGAGATTCAGGCAGTAGCAGAACCGCTGGAATGGTCTGGGTTTTTAGCGCTTCGGCCCGGATATTGAGCTTGGGCAAGTGGAGTTTTCCTTTAAATAGATCGACCAATTGCTCTGTGCGTGTCTTATTGGTCTTAGCGTCTACTAACTGGTTCGCGTTATCTTGCTCCAAGGTCTGTTCATGAATCTCGGAATCCACACGAGCAAAGCGAACCTCTGGATTGTGCTGCTCCAGGAAATTCACAAAATGGGAATCGATGAACGAATCAAGAATTAAGGCTTCAACGCCTTGGGCTTTCAGGAGTTCCAAATAGTTAGCCTGAGCACTGGTATCCGAGGCATAGTAGACTTTTTTCTCTTTTTCTCCAAAACGCTCTTTATTGCGATCCAGATAGGCTGCCAGCGTGGTGTATTCCTCAGAAGCCGTGGATTGGAAGATGATGATATCCTTGACCTGTTCATAGAACTTGTCACTGTTCATGACGCCATATTTCACGAACAGATGAATGTCTTTCCAGAACTGTTGATACTTCTCTTTCTCTTCTTGGAAGAGTTCTTTGAGTCGGTCTGCTACTTTCTTGGCAATATAGTCAGAAATCCGACGTACCGTCCGGTCTGCTTGCAAGAAGCTCCGAGAAACATTCAGCGGAATATCAGGACTATCGACCGCACCTTGCAGCGGCATCAGAAATTGAGGAATAATCTCCTCGCAATTGTTGGTCACAAAAACCTGATTGCAGAAAAGTTTGATCTGGCCCTTGGTAAAGTCAAGGTCTGGTCGCAAGCGGGGAAAATAGAGAATCCCTTGCAGGGTAAAGGGATAATCCGTGTTGAGATGGACCCAGAATAGCGGCTCATCGTTGAGGGGGTAGAGATAGCGATAAAACTCCAGATAGTCCTCGTCTGTAAGCGTACTGGGTGAGCTTACCCACAAGGGCTTTTGGCGATTGGCTTGCTCGCCATTAAAGGTAATTGGGATGGGCAGAAAATCACAGTAACTGCGAATCAGCTCCTTGATCTTTGCTTCGTCTAGAAATTCCTCGCTCTCTTGGTCGATGAAAAGTCTGACGGCAGTACCTCGCTTCGTTCTTTGGGCGGGGCCGAGGTCAAAGCTGGTCGTACCATCACATTCCCAAAGGACTGCCTCGCTATCCGTACGATAGGACAGGGTTTCGATTTCAACCTTTTGCGACACCATAAAAGATGAATAGAAACCCAAGCCAAAGTGACCGATGATTTGCTGGTTTACATCTTCTGAACTCTTATATTTCTCGATAAATTCTTCAGCACTGGAAAAAGCAATCTGGGTGATGTATTTCTTGACCTCATCGGCGGTCATGCCAATGCCATTGTCTTCAATAGTCAAGGTCCGAGCTTCTTTATCCAAGGTTACATGGACAGCCCCTTCTTCGGCACTCCCTTCAAATTCTCCCGAATAGCCCAACATTTTGAGCTTATTAATCGCATCCGCCGCATTCGAAATCAACTCGCGCAGAAAAATATCCTTATCCGAGTAGAGCCACCGCTTGATGATTGGAAAGATATTTTCGGTATGGACGCTAATCGTCCCTTTTTCAGTTTGTCCGAGCATAGATGTATTTTGAACCCTCTTATAAGACAGGATAGCGCGAAGATCAGCCCCGTGCTGTTCAAAGCACAGGGCTACAAGTTAACAGGATGGTTACTCTGCCGCAGTGACGGGTGCTACGGCTAAAGCTCTATTTCTTAGAAGGTCAGCCTTATCGGTCTTTTCCCAAGGCAGATCTAGATCCGTGCGACCAAAGTGGCCGTAGGCGGCTACATCTTGGAAGAACCTACCCCCGCGCTCCCTGGGCAGATTGAGAAAATTGAAATTGTGGATGATAGCGGCAGGGCGAAGGTCAAAGTGTTCCTTGACCAATTGCTCAATCGCTTCATCAGCCACTTTCCCTGTCCCAAAGGTTTCCACCAAAATGGACACCGGACGCGCCACCCCAATGGCATAGGCCACCTGTACTTCACAGCGTGTAGCAAGCCCACTGGCCACAATATTCTTGGCAATGTGGCGAACGGCATAGGCTGCAGAACGGTCTACTTTGGTTGGGTCTTTACCAGAAAAAGCACCCCCTCCATGACGGGCATAACCGCCATAGGTATCGACGATGATCTTCCGTCCTGTCAGACCTGCATCCCCCTGCGGTCCACCCACCACAAAACGTCCCGTCGGATTGACTAAGTAGCGAGTTTTGCTATCAGGCTTGATGGTGAGTCCTTCAAAGGCAGGCTCCACTACATGGGTGTAGAGGTCTTGAGCGATTTTCGACCGCACCTCTGCTTCATCGGTAAGTCCGTCCACTTCAGCGGCATGCTGGGTAGAAATCAAGATGGTGTGAATTGCGACAGGGATGTTGTTTTTGTACTCCACCGTCACTTGGGTTTTGCCATCCGGTCTGAGATAGGGCAAAGTGCCATCCTTGCGTACCTTAGCCAGCTGACGGGCCAAACGGTGGGCCAAAGAAATCGGCAGCGGCATCAACTCTGGAGTTTCGTCACAGGCATACCCAAACATGATGCCTTGGTCGCCAGCCCCGATTCTATCAAATGCTGCTTCAGAATCATCGCGATTTTCTAGGGAAGCATCGACGCCTTGGGCAATATCGCAGGATTGCTCATCCAGCGCAATTAAAATGGAGGCACTATCGGCACTAAAACCGTTTTCCGCGTGAATATAACCAATTTCAGCAATTTTTTTGCGGATTAATTTGGCATATTCTACTTTGGCCTTACTACTAATTTCGCCGGTGATCAGGACTAAGCCTGTATTCACGACCACCTCAGCCGCAACCCGTGCAGTCGGGTCTTGAGCCAAGTGTGCGTCAAGAATCGTATCGGAAATTTGGTCACAAATCTTATCCGGGTGGCCTTCAGTGACCGATTCGGAAGAGAAAAGATAGCTACGAGACATAGGGAATCCTCCTGGCTAAGCGCCTAGTGATTGCTAACAAACAGTGCACCTTCAATGAGAGGAGAACAAAAAGTGGAGAAGGTGCCGGGACATACAGGTTGATGGTCATCGTGTACCAGAACATGACCCCTCCAAAGAGAAGCCACTAGTACACTCAGTTAAACTAGACAATCTATCTTTCGGCTTTACCGCAGGAGTTGGCACCGCACCTACCTTGAGGTCAGTTGCCGGACGGTATTGGGCCTGTTCCCAAGTGATACGTGAAGCATCACTACCGTCAGCTCTAGATAGATTTTTATTCTGCTAGCAAACTTAACACCCGGCTCTTGACTTGTCAATGTGGGTTTCTACCGAATGATTCCGACTAGAATTGGTGTTAATGTTTGATGTTGGCCTTCCTAAATCTTTGAGTTAACCTTCCTTATGAAACCGTGGATGCTGCTGAGCCTGGTCTTGCTTTTGGGCGCTTGTGGTGGTAAGCCTGCTGAAAAGACAGCAAGTCCAGAGGCCGCAAAAGCCGTTAGCACCAAGGTGCTTAAGGGCGATGACACCGGAGAGCGCTGGATGGCCGCTGCAAAACCCGACAAACTTAACTTCTGCCAGGCTTCTATCGTTTCCTACAAGCAATCCCCTGCTTCCAGTTTCAATATTAGCGTCGGCTCCAATAACATGACCGCTGAAAAGATGTGTGCTGAGATAGACCGCTATTACGCAGACGCCGCATTCCGTACTGACCGTTTAGGCCATGCAGCCGGGATCGCCGTATTCTATTTAGGCAAGCCTTACCGAGGCGCTGAACCCCTCAAGAAAATTGACAAAGGGTCAGAAGAGTATCGCGTACCTAAGTAGTGGAGTCCTTAGACCACAAAAGCACAAGGCTGATCACGGCGGCGGGCAATAGGATAGCGAGCCACAATAGAGGTTTACTGTAGGTTTCGATAAATAGGGGCAGTACATACTTGACGACTACAGAAAGTAGCGTTGATATAAGCAACACAACCCCTAAATACCACCAATTCTTGTTTGAAATTATTTTCATCATGTTCGCCTGAATCACTCTTTGCCTCGGCATCCATACGCTGAAGGGAAGCCAAGGGTGCTTCTCCCCCCAATGCCTGCGGAAGGCTGCGCCAACTGCACTAAGGGGGCCTGGTCTTGCTAGATGATATCCTAGTGAAGTTCGGCGCTTCCCATCTTGAGGTGTTTCAATTTGGTGGATAACCTACGACTCAAAGAGCAGCAGTCTTTTTATCAGTCTCATAGAGACCGAATCCAGGAACACTTCGACAAAATTGCTCCAGAGCGCGACCAGTGGTTAGAACGCAATCGTTACTACTACGACGATATAGAGAGTCTGTGTCGGTTCGTCATTCCTCAGGGAAGCCGAGTGCTGGAGATTGGTTGTGGGACGGGCCAACTACTCCATGCCCTCCAGCCTGGTTATGGTTTGGGCATCGATTTAAGCCCAGCCTTAATCGCTCAAGCGCGTACTAAATATCCCAACCTCCATTTTGAAGTGATGGATGTGGCTTCTCTCGAAGTAGATGAGCCCTTTGATTATGTAATTTTGGCGGGGACGGTTGGTTATTTAGCCGATGTACAGCAAGTCTTTAAACAATTTCATCGAGTCTGTGCCCCCCAAACTCGTATCATCATTACCCACTACAGCTATCTATGGCAGCCGTTGCTGAACTGGGCCGAAAGCATAGGACAACGGATGCCCCAACCGGCTCAAAACTGGCTATCTCAGGAAGATTTAAAAAATCTTCTGGCCCTAACGGGCTTTGAGGTAATCCGTCAGGGAGCTCGCTTTATTGCTCCCAAAAAGATTCCCTTTGTCGCCACTGGGATTAACCGCTATTTGGGGCGTATTCCTCCCTTTGATCAGTTAGGGTTGACCAGCTATGTGATTGCACGACCCGCCTATTTTCAACCAGAAACCTTGGTAGATCATAGTTATTCTGTGTCTGTCGTAATTCCTGCGCGTAATGAAGAGGGCAATATTGAAAACGCCCTCAGAAGACTGCCGGCCATGGGTTCTAAAACGGAAGTGATCTTTGTCGAAGGAAATTCTACGGACAATACATGGGATGAGATCCAGCGCGTTGCAGAAGTGTATAAAGACCGTTGGGATATTTCTTGTTTTAAGCAGTCAGGAAAGGGCAAAGCTGATGCCGTCCGCAAGGGATTTGCCCATGCAAAAGGGGATATCTTGATGATTCTGGATGCGGACCTTACCGCTCCTCCAGAAGACCTCCCCAAATTTTATGAGGCTTTAGCCACCGGGCGTTGTGAATTTGCCAATGGTTCTCGTCTCGTTTATCCTCGCTCCTATGAGGCAATGCCCTGGCTGAACACAGTAGCCAATAAGTTCTTTGGCTTAGTCTTCAGCTATCTTTTAGACCAGCCGTTTAAAGATACCTTGTGTGGCACTAAGGTCTTGTGGCGCAGGGACTATGAGCGGATCGTGGAAGGTCGTAGCTATTTCGGTGATTTTGATCCGTTCGGCGACTTTGACCTGCTTTTTGGCGCTGCCAAGCTTAATTTGAAAATTTTAGATGTTCCAGTTCGTTATCAGGAACGAGAATACGGAAGCTCTAACATCGCTCACTTTAGAGAGGGCCTGATCCTGTTAAAAATGTGCGCTTATGCCAGTCAGAAAATAAAATTCATCTGAGAAAGAGGCGAAGTATCTTTGCTTTTGTTCTCTGGACTTACTGAGGTTCTGGCAATCCGGGGAACGAGGGAATCTCATCGTCTAAGATCGGAAGATAGTTTGGTGTACTACCTTCAGGCAGTGGGGTCGCCATTTCTAAGATGGCTAGACTCAGCCGACTATTCTCTGATTGCATCTCATTTAAGCGAGTTTCCAATACCTCCATCCGCTCTTTAAACTTCTTGCGATAGAGCTCCGGTAAATCTTGCACATATTGCTCTAGCCGTCGGTTCTCATCGCGCAACTGATTCATCTTGGCTAAAAGCGTGTCTTGGCTATTTTCCATTTCGCCCCGCTCCTTGCGGATCTCTGTAATCCGTTGTTCAAGGATGCTTATTTGTTGTCTGAGCGTTTTATTCTCTTCGACCAGTAAATGTATTTGCTGATTGAGCGTTTCTTCATATTCTGTAGCGCTACCTAGCCGTTGGCTAAGCTGCGGTGCGGTTTCCAGCGCACGAATCTTGACGTTGGCCTCTACAAGCTCTTGCGCCAATTGCTGAATTAACTGCTGACTTTCCTGTAACTGGTGTTGAAGGGTTTCGTAGTCAGAAGGAGAAGACACCATACCGTTTTTATTTCAGATGTTCCTACATATTACCTTGGTAGAAGCTGATACATGTTTCCCCATAGGTCCGATGGTCTACACGCGTTAACCGACCCCATACTTTAGGCAAGACCCTGCTCCTATGATGCTCACACAGAAGCACTCCCTGAGGGAGAAGGAGGTCTAGGAGGTCAATTTTGGGGACTACGAGTTCATAGAGGTCACTCTGATAGGGTGGATCGAAGTAGATGATGTCGAAAGGTTCTTGCTTCCGTTGCACCGCAGTGAGCGCATCCGGGAGTTTAGAACGGATTACCAAGGATCGCTCTGGTCCAAAGGATAGCCAGTTTTCTTCAATCACCTGTACCGCATCCCGTTCTCGTTCAATGCCCAAAACAAAAGCAGCCTCACGGGCTAAAGCTTCTGCCCCCATAGTTCCCATGCCACTGCACAGATCCAGCCAGCGACAGTCCTCGATCTGGCCTTGCAAGATATTGAATACCGCTTCTCTAACCCGACTAGGGGTGGGACGGGTAGCCTTGCCTGGAAGGGTTTTTAAAACGCGGTTGCCATA
>CASBPW010000091.1 GCA_949127685.1 Candidatus Sivonenia alaskensis PMM_0068
CTTGGAGATCGAGCCGTAGCTCATCGCCCCTGTTTTGAAACGCTTGAGGATAGCCTCAATCGATTCGACTTCCTCGATGGGCACGGATGGTCGCTGCTTGAATTCAAGCAGTCCGCGCAGCGTATAGTGCTTCTGCCCCTGCTCGTTCACCAGGGCCGCGTATCGCTTATACAGCTCATAGCTGCCTCCCCGCACCGCCTGTTGCAGCGTATGAATAGTCTCTGGGCTGAACAGGTGGGCCTCACCTTCTTTGCGCCACTGATATTCACCCCCAACATCTAGGGTATGACCATCCACAGGACGGTCTGGAAAGGCATGGCTATGCCGAAAAATCGCTTCCTTCGCAATCACTTCGAGGTCCGCACCCTCAATCCGTGTCGCCGTCCAGGTGAAGTAACGATCGACAACCGATTGGTTCAGGCCAATGGCCTCAAAAATCTGGGCACCGCGATAGCTCTGTAACGTCGAGATTCCAATTTTGGAGGCGACTTTAACAACACCCTTCGTCGCTGCTTTGATGTAGTTCTTATAGGCAGTCTTGTGGTCAATATCGACCAGTAAGCCCTGGCGAATCATGTCATCGAGGGTCTCAAAGGCAAGATAGGGATTTATAGCCCCGCAGCCATAGCCAATCAGGGTCGCGTAGTGATGCACTTCCCGGGGTTCCCCGGATTCGAGCACAAGACCCACCCGTGTGCGCGTGCCTTCACGAATCAAGTGGTGATGCAGTCCAGCCACGGCAAGGAGGGCCGGAATCGGGGCATGTGCTTTATCCACACCACGGTCAGAGAGGATGAGGATGTTCACCCCGTTAATAATGGCCTGGTTTGCCTGAGCACAAAGCTCTTCCATCACCTGCTCAAGTCCCTTCATCCCGGACTTCGGATCGAACAAAATCGGGAGTGTAATCGATTTAAATTGGCCCTCTGCTACATGCTTGAGCTTTGCTAGTTCTTCATTGCTAAGGATTGGCGTTTTCAGCTCGATCAAATGGCAACTTTCAGGCTCGGGTTTGAGCAAGTTGCGCTCAGAACCAATAGTCGTCTCCGCCGAGGTGATAATTTCCTCACGGATGGAATCAATCGGTGGATTGGTGACCTGGGCGAAGAGTTGCTGGAAGTATTCGTACAACAGCTTAGGGCGGTCAGAGAGCACAGCCAGCGGCGTATCGGAACCCATGGCTCCGATGGCCTCGACACCATCCCGTGCCATCGGAGCCAGCAACATACGCAGTTCTTCAAAGGTGTAGCCAAAGGCGATTTGACGCTGTAGGACAGTCTTATGGTCTGGCTCCGGTACCTCCGGTGCATCTTTCACCTTCGAGAGTTCAACCATGTGCTGGTTGATCCACTCCCGATAAGGGTGCTCTCGAGCAATTTGGTTTTTAATCTCTTCATCGGTGACGATGCGGCCTTCTTCCATGTTGACGAGGAACATGCGACCGGGCTCTAAACGGCCTTTCTCGGCAATCCGCTCCGGTTCAATCGGCAATACACCTGCTTCGGAGGCCATGATCACGAGGTCGTCTTTGGTTACGTAGTAGCGAGAGGGACGGAGGCCATTGCGGTCGAGCACCGCACCGATCATCGTGCCGTCGGTAAACGCAATCGAGGCGGGACCATCCCACGGTTCCATTAGGCAGGAGTGATACTCATAAAATGCTTTTTTCTCATCGCTCATCGACTCATGGGCCGTCCAGGGCTCAGGAATCATCATCATCACCGTATGCGGTAGTGACCGCCCTGCGAGCACCAGCAGTTCCAGGGCATTGTCGAAAATAGTCGAGTCACTACCTTCCATGTTGATCACGGGCTGAATCTTCTGGATGTCCTCACCGAAAAGCTCCGACTGCAACAAAGACTGACGGGCAATCATCCAGTTGATATTGCCGCGCATCGTGTTGATCTCGCCATTATGGGCGATGTAGCGATAGGGGTGTGACCGTTCCCAACTGGGAAAGGTATTCGTACTAAACCGGGAGTGGACCAGGGCCAAGGCACTCTCCATATCTGGATCGTGGAGGTCGGGATAATACTGCCCTACCTGCACGGGCATCAGCATTCCTTTGTAGACTATCGTGCGGCAGGAAAGGCTGGAGAGATACCAGCAAGAATCGATCTTGGCCGTGCGAATGGCGTTGTGCGAACGCTTGCGGATGACGTAGAGCTTCCGGTCAAAGGCCAAATCATCCGCCAAATCGGTGGAGCGTTGAATGAAGACCTGCTCCATAAACGGCTCACTTGACTTGGCAGTATTCCCCATCGATGAATTATCCGTGGGCACATCACGCCAGCCCAGCACCTGTAGTCCTTCTTCTTCCACAAGTTGTTCGAAGATCTGTCGGCTCTTGGCCCTTGCCTCGGGGTCGGGGGAGGAATAAATCATGCCGACGCCATACTGACCGGCTTCTGGCAGCGTGATATTTTCTAGGGCTGTTACTTTTTTCAAGAACTTGTGCGGCACCTGCATCAAAATGCCGGCTCCATCCCCCGTATTCGTTTCGCAACCACAGGCCCCACGGTGGTCCAGGTTCACCAGGATGGTCAAGGCCTGCGTCACAATATCATGGGATTTTTTTCCCTTCATTTGCACAATAAAGCCGACCCCACAGGCATCGTGCTCGAACTGTGGATCGTACAGGCCCTGTTTCGCTGGCAGTTCGTTGGGGTTCATAGTGGATGGCTGGCCTACTAAGGGAGTATTTAAAGAGCAGGAATTTTAACTCTAGCTTGTGTGGATTGTGCAACAAGGAAGCTTAGAGAGCTTCAGTTTTAAGGAAATTGTCATATCTGAGGATTTGGACCTTGTCCCTTCACCCGTGTCTCCGTCCTTTCAATTAGGCCTCGATAAGCTTGAAATCCTCTTCAGGATAGCGTTTGCAAACGCAAAATTTCTTCTCATCCCAAGGAGAATGTTTGCAAAAAATATTACGAAATGTAACAGAGTGCGTTTCAAGACAGGCACGCCAAAAGCCGAAGGTTTTATTTTCTGCAAAATTCTTCCGGCGGGGGAGGGAGCGACAGGGCTTTCTCAATTTTCTTGAGTAGTTCAAAGTCTTCTTCCGGAAGCAGGTAATTTTTCCGATCAAGGGAGGGTTTCTTCTCAAGAAAAGCGAAGGCTTGTCGAAACTGCTGCGGGCCTGCCTCGATCGGTGATTCGGAGTGGCAGGGAATAATACGTTGGAAATTCCATCTCGCTACTTTATCGGCCCACGCGAGGGTTTGCTGGGGGGCTCGGTTTAGGATAAGGGCCTGTAAAACAGGGGCCACCAATAGACGTCCTTCGCCTTGGAGTGTGTCAAAGGATTGCTTCCAGGAAGGTTTCCAGCGGAAGGGGAAGAGACCGAAATACGCTTTTTTGGAACGGTCCGGGGCTTTACACGCATCGCGGATTATCTGCTTGAAGCCGATGACCTCTAGGGCACTCGGTTGAAAATAGAACGTGAACAGGGAGATGCGTTGCCATCCCTTGCGGCGGTTTGCCTCTGTGTCTTCAACCACATCGAACACATTATCCTTGGCATGGAATAGCAAGGGAAAGGGGTCCAGTTGGACGATGTCTGGGGGGTCTTCTGAGATGGAAACCACCGCGTCGATCACGAGTAGCGTACGGGTTGGTTTGTGGAAGAAAGCCACTTCTTCATAGGGCTGTCCAACGCCAATCGGGCCGAGGATGGCGTAATCGAACTGGTTGGCAAAGGGTGCATTGCTGCTGTCCGCTGGAAGGATATTCGTACGTCCTAGAGGAAAACCCAGCCAACTCAGCGGGAGATTGAGGGGAAAGCTCCACTGATCAGGCGCGACGAAAACCTGGGCGTTGGAGAAGCGTCTAGCGAAAGGACCAACGAACACTTTGTGCTCTAGGCCGGAAACAGTGGGGAGGATAATGTATTTGACATCCCCATGCTCCGCTACCAATTCTCGAACAAGCCGGATACACTCTCGGGTTGGGGCAACCGGGGTATAGACGAGCAGACCGCCTTCATCGAGCTTCACAACCGTCATGCGAATCGGCGTGATCACGGACAAAACCCCTTGAATCTGATCGAACGTCCAGATCGTGCCTTTAACCACTTCTTTGCGCAGGGTCCGCCGCTTACCATAGGGATAAAGGGGCACCAGAGGCCAGAAAGGCCATGACCAGTCTCTAGGACTGATGGATTGCTCCCGCGACTTTTGCGCGTTCATCGTACTTTTGGCTTCTCCTCTACCGATATACCCAAATACCCAAGGCCCAATACTCTAAATCTCCGGACGCTAGAGGTTAGTAAATTGTCTGTTCAATAGTATGCCTTGAGTCTAAGTTTTAGTCCCGTTTATAGCTGAGTTGTACTAACCCACTCTTAAAACTCTGCACGGACTGAAACTGCAGCGACCTGACCGGGAAGGGTTGCCGAAACAGGGGAATGCCTGCCCCGAGAAGGATCGGATGCACAGAGATAACAAATTCGTCGATCAAGTCCTGTTCCAAGAAAGAATGAACTAACTCAGCACCCCCAATCAACCAAATATCACCATCCCCCGAAGCTTGAAGCTCTTTAATCAATGACTGAATATCGTCTGAGACGAAGGACACCTCAGAATCGGTAAATCGGTTTGCCGTCCGGGTGAAAACAAAGCTCATTTTGCTACCGTAAGGGTATGCACCAAAGGAAAGAACCTGTTCGTAGGTCTTGCGACCCATGACCACGACATCAACCCGCTCAAAGAAATCCTGATAACCGTAGTCTTCATCCGTAAACAACCAGTCAACCGCTCCAGATAAGCGAGCAATGTAGCCATCCAGACTGGTAGCGATGAACAGAACCACTTTTCGCATGGGATCCGAAGCTCCTATCAAGGCATAGAACGATGGATCGAACTTTCTCCATTCTCAACGGCTGTTCCTCTTAAGTACCTAAAACTTTGCGGAGCCTAACTCAAAATTTGGGGTGTGCATAGTATGGTGGGCACTAAAGCGAAGGAGCCTATCGGCATGCGGGATGAAAAAGTTTCGATGGGGCAAGTCTACATTGTTGGGGCTGGCCCTGGAGACCCGGAGTTGATCACCGTGCGCGGGCAGAAACTGCTGGCTAGAGCGGATGTGGTCTTGTATACGGGTTCTTTAGTGCCAGAGTACATGCTGGACTATTGCCTGCCAGAGGTTGAGCGCATCGATACCCGATCTTTGGTTTTAGAAACGTGGTGGCCCTTGCTGTTGGAGCGCGTAAAGGCCGGAAAAATTGTGGTTCGTCTCCAGGATGGGGATCCTTCGCTGTATGGAGCTTTGCACGAATTGATGGTGCATCTTTGGCAACACGAAGTGCCTTTTGAGATAGTACCGGGGGTGAGTGCTTTCCAGGCTGCAGCAGCCCGTTTACAGGTAGAGCTAACCGTTCCCAACTTGGTGCAGAGCATCATTCTTACCCGTGCTCAAGGGCAAACGGAAGTTCCCAGCACCGAAGACTTGGCCTCCTTGGCCTCCCACCGAGCCTCTTTGTGTTTGTATCTCAGTGCCCATCACTGTACCAAGGCTCAAGAACAGTTGCTCACTCACTATCCTCCCGAAACGACCATGGCGCTTTGTTATCGCCTAGGCTGGCCAGATGAGTATGTGCGGATTGGTCGTTTAGATGAAATGGCTCAGATCACCCGTGAGGCACAATTGAATCGGACGGTGCTCTATATCATTAGTCCAGCCCTAGAAGGACGTCCTGATGCTCGTTCTCAGCTCTATAGTCCAGGACATGCCCATATCTTCCGTCCCCACCAAACGGCATAAGGGTCGTCGATGATCTGGCTTATTGGTGGGACCCAGGAGAGTCGAGCGATTGCTCAGGTCTTGAGCGCCCATTCCTATCCTTGGGTGGTCACGGTAACGAGGCCCAGTGCAGTTCAGCTTTATGAAAGATTGCCAGGCACAGTTATGGTCGGAATTCTCACGCCTGAAAGGCTCATTCGATTCCTCCAAGAACAGGCCATAAACTGTATTGTTGATGCCTCTCATCCCTTTGCTCCCGTGATCTCCCGTCAGGCAATGGCAACAGGTTTGCCTTATTTGAGATTTGAGCGTCCTGAGATTCCTATGGAGGCTCCTGCTCAGGTCTTGCCTGATTTTGATCAGGTGTTGCAACCGGAATACTTAGGGGGACATCGGGTTTTGCTAACGGTAGGGGTGAAAGCGCTGCCTCTTTTTGCTCCTTGGCATTCCCAAGCCAAATTATGGGCCAGAATTTTGCCTACTTGCGAGGCGGAAGAACAAGCCTTAGGAGCAGGTTTTGCTCCAGAATGTCTTATTCCTTCACGCCTACCCCTTACCTATGAGCAGGAATATCAACTCTGGCAACGTCTACAGATCGATACGGTGATTACGAAAGCCAGTGGAGAAGCGGGGGGTGTTGCCATCAAACAGGAGGTGGCTAAAGCCTTGGGCGTAAAGTTGGTGGTGATTGCTAGACCTCCGATTACGTATCCGCTCCAAACGGATGCTCTGGAAGTTGTGCAGGCTTTTTGTGCGCAATACTGTCGTTCAGGGGTTTCTTAATGGCAAAAACAGGTTATACCCTCCCTGTTTTTGCGGTGGCTGCTGCAAAGGCCGCCTTGATGCATCTCCTAGAGGAATCCAATCCAGTAATAGCGATTGATTTATTACCAGGAACAGCAGAAATTCCTCTTCAACAAGTTGCCGCTTTGGGGGCAGGCAGTGCCTTAGCGATTACCCTGAGTGACCCAGGCGATAACCTAGACCTAACCCGAAATACGCCCATTTGGGCCTGGGTACGATTAGCAGCTCCGCAATCCCAACGCTTAGTCTTAGAAGCAGGAGAAGGACTAGGAAAAACGAGCACAGGGGAGCCTGCGATCTATAACTATGCTCGGCAACTTTTTGAACGCAATCTATTACCCCTGATTCCACAAGATAAAACAGCTATCGTCCAGATTATGCTTCCCCAAGGTCGTCAATTGGCCCAGCGCACTTCCAATGAAGCTTTTGGCATCCTGGAAGGACTGGCGCTCTTGGGCACGAGTGGTATTTCTCAACCCTTATCTGCAGCAGACCATTTAGATGAATTTCGTCAAACCCTCCAAGCAAAAGTAAAGGATTCTCCTCATCTGGTCTTTTGTATTGGCAGTAATGGGCAGCAAGTTGCTACTCGATTAGGTATTCAAGAAAAATCTATGGTCCAAACAGGAAACTGGATTGGAGCATTGTTGGTGGAGGCTGGTTTGAGAGAGGCTCAATCGGTTTTGTTGATTGGCTATCATGGGAAATTAATTAAACTAGCTGGAGGTATTTTCAATACTTCTAGTCACCTTGCTGATGCGAAGCTGGAAATTATAGCAGCAACGGTAGCTCTGGTTAGCCATGATATAGAGGTCGTCCAAACTATTTTAAGCTTGAAGACGGCTGATGCAGCTCATCACTATTTAGTAGAACAAGGATTGTCTGAAATCGTATTCAAAACACTTGCTCAAAAAATTAGTGCAAAAGCTCAAGGCTATATCCAAAAATATGCTGATACATCCGTAAAAGTAGGAACGATTCTATTTGATCGGAAAGGGCAAATTATGAGTCAGGACGAAGCAGCTTCAGAACTTATAGGATTTTGACCCCCTGCTTCAAAAGATATTTGAGCTGCAAGTGACCATCCCCCCACTCTATGCCTTCGGCAGGCTCCGCCAACGAGAAGGCTTCGCCTAGTAAGGGGGACACAGGGGGGGGTGGTTCGAAGGCCTAAGAGAGGCTATGGATTGATTAACGTAGCGCTATCTTTTTGCTTGTTTTTCAGATAGGTAAAAACGGACTTATCCCCGATATCAGGTGGAATCGCTTGGATTGTTTTGCGGAACCCAAAGACGAGAAATAAGACAGCCCAGATTCCTAACAAAACCTGCTCCCACAGTACGGGCAAAAGTCCAAATAGATGTCCAAGCATAAGGACAGGGACAAGGAAAGTTAGAAACTTGGTCTCAAAGCGATTGAAACAGAAGGATTCTTTGAAGAAAATCCCGGTTAGGGCTGCGAAGGTGAATCCGATTCCAACAAGAGCGAGGGGCTGGTTATAGACGGTTAAAGCTAGAGGTTGAGGGTCTTGCAGCCCAAACCATAGAGCCGCGATACTACCCATCCCCCAGAAGATTTGCAAGAGGCGATGCAGCCAGGCCATGTAGATATGAATGGTCGCTAAAGCCACGCCCATCGCTAGAGAAAAAATGAGATAGAGCACAGACACCATATTCAAAACGAGGGGGTCGTTGCCCCGCCACAAAATACCGACCGTTCCGAGGGCAAAGCATACCGCTGCTACGCATAAGGCACTGCGATAAACGACCACGCCCTGACGGTCCTCAGGGGTAATGGTGAATTCACCAAATTGCCCCTGGTAAACTTTTGATTCACTGAGACTAGTCATCGCTTGATCCTATTCTAGGGATCCCACTCTACCCTTCTAGCTTGGCAGATTCTAGGCCGAGAGGCAGGAGTTTGTTACAAAGATATGGTTGAGGCTGCGGTTAATAGTTAGGCTGATGCCATTGTGACCTTTAACCGAAAAGACTACAGAGGGCTCTCAGCGCAGTTTAACGTCCAAGGCTTACCCCCCAAGTTCAATAAGCAACGAGCAACTTATCCACGGCTATCACAGTCCTTGAAAAAGCAGCAGCAGAGCAGTAGTGATGGTAGAGAGGATCGGGGATGAGCTCTTCGCTCCAGATTATCTCAGCTCTTTAGTCTCAGCTCCCCTGTGTTAACTTGACGATGGTTGGGCCGCAACGATGAGTGAATGCATGTCTGAGTAATAATATATTTTATAATTTTCTCCTCCGAGCCGTCCTGTAATACTGTTAGAAAATTAGTTAGTATTTTGTTTTTTAAGTCGATTGCTGGGATCCTGCTTGATCCCTAAAATTTTGATGGCCTACGCCTCGAGAGGTTGATTTGTCGCGACAAAAGAATTTGTTTTAGGATCGCGAATAAATTCTGATCCCATTGGCTTCTTAAGATAGGCAATTATCTCTGGTTCATAATTAGCAATAGTATTCACATCGTGGGTCCCAATGTTATTTGGATTAGCCATATATTCATCAGATTCATACCCTGATAGAAAACGCCAACCACTATCAATAGGACTATCGGGACTTTCACGATAAAAAAATCCGATTTTATATCCTTCCACAGTTATTTCATCCGTCGCAAAGCATGCCCCATATCCTTTAGCAATGGGTTTGATTTCATCAGCTCCTTTTAAGTATCTTTTGTTCAGCATGTGTTCTCCTTATAACAAAGCTCATGGCC
>CASBPW010000092.1 GCA_949127685.1 Candidatus Sivonenia alaskensis PMM_0068
AATCTTCTACAACCGTCAACTGCGTCACTTTCGCCTTGCCAATGTGGCTCCCGCCGTGTTTGCTCAGAATTTCCGGATACAACAGAGAGCCGTTTGAAACGCGAGTGTCCACTATTGCCAGGACATCTCCGTGGCTTTGCCCTAGCGAGAATGAACAGTTTTGCTTCTTCTCTGTACTTCATAACAGCTTGACCGCAGTCCTAACGCAACGTAGTACGCAATTCTGTCCATTGGTCGGCGATCAAAGAAATACCTGCTGGCATCTGAGGACCGGTGAGGACTACATCTACATAGGAAGGGCGTTCCTTGAGCAGTTGGAGGACTTCTTCTTCGGGGATGAAGCCATAATTAACCGCCAGACTCAGTTCGTCCAGAATGACCAGACCGAAGCGGCCTTCCTGCAACTGACGTTTGGTGTAATCCCAGATTTCTTGGATAGCTTGCCGTTCTTGAGGCTCCACTTGGTCCGTATCGATGCAACGCCCGATCGCACAGCGGACCCATTTAAAGTTTTGGCCCATCTGAGTTGGATTCGTCGGTCCTTGGTTAATGCCACCCTTGAGGAACTGAACGATTAACGTAGGCGTACCTTGGCCTGCTAAACGCAGGGCTTGAGCCACTACCGAGGTGCAAAAACCCCGATACGGAGCGGTAAAAACTTGCACCATACCTTCTAGCACTGGAGCACCCAGCGCGCCTCCCAAGCCCGGAGTAATCCCGGAGCCTGGGGGACTGCTAAAAGTAGGAGCAATATCTAATTGAGCGACCATGAATACCCCTATATAGAACCAAGAGATAAATGGACTACAGAAGTTGACTCCCCTCTGCCCGGAGTTTGATCCCCTCCGTGGTACCTATCAAACACTAGATAAGAGGGGCCGTCAAGGTAGTGAACTCTACAAATAGCGCATGAGCACATTTACTCAATTATAGCTTACATATGAACAAATGTCCTCATTTAGTTCTAGATTGAATGGCTGCACTAAGCTCTTGGAGCGCAATTGGCTTCGGATCTGAACTGGGTAGATCCGCTACAACAAGATACCCCTGAAGTTCCAAGAGAGCCGGGACCGGTGGGGCAGTTAGAACGGTTATGTCCTTCGAGGGTACCCCTATGGGTGCTGTCCCTAACCCTGGGGAGGACGCTCCAGGAGCGGGAACTGGAGCTGCAGCGAAAGATTGAACCGGAGGGCTGGACGGGACGACCGGGGGTTGCGCTTGAACCCTGGTGAATGCTTCAAGAATCTTAGGCATATCGGCTTCGACTAAATTTCCAGCAGCATCGTAGCGCTCCAAGGCAGAAAGACAACCAATGCTGGGATTCCAGGGGTAGCTTTGGGTCGCAGAGGCCACGGTAGGGTTATCGCCATAGAATAGCGCCGGGTCTTCTCCCGTGCCATGAATGCGGACTAGACTGCGGCCAATTTTTCCGGCCCAGTAGCTCTGAGCCATGGGCGGATAGGAACGCCAACTGGCTGGGAACAGTTGCTGATAATCATTGAGGCTCCCGAAAAAAGGCCCCGGACGATTGGGTAAAAAGTTTTTCACCTCACTCTCAAACGGCATAAAGAGTTTGAAGCGCGGGAACTGCCCAAAAGCCCGAAATGTATCAGGCGTGGGTGCAAGCGTTCCTTCTACTCGAAAAATTCCTTGGGGCGTATTCCCCGCCTGCATATTCCAACGAAGATTGTGCAAAGAACGGGCCAGAAGAGACACCGACCAAGGCTGGCCAGAAGCCTGTAAGAACTTTCCCTGACCGTCCTTAATTAGGGTGCGGCAGAGAACCTTGCGGTCAGGGCGGCACAGAACATACATGGTCGGCATCCCGGGGACCGGGGTAAAAGAAAGCAAATCCTCTAAGGGAGGATAGCTCTTAGAGGCAGGGTTGAGGTGCCAATCCAGGTCCTCCAGGGTGGTTTTCATCCGTTCATGAAGCATCCATAAAGGAAATCGCATTTTCGTGGCAGCCTCTACGGCAGCGAGCTGGTCCTGAACGGTTGGCATCGCTTCTATGCCTGTGAGGGCCAGTGCCGTCAGGTTAATGTCATCACTGGAGCGGGCTACGCCTAAGAGCTTCTGCGGGATAGCAGCGTAAGCACCAGGACGGTCACTATACAGTTGGATCGCAAGCTTAACGCCCATTGCGGCAATCTTTTGCTGGCCTGCACTCAGGGCTGGTTGACTGGCTTTATCCAAAATTCCAGCTAGGCTCTGAGCCACAAAAGGGTCCTGGGGGTTGGTGACGGCCGCCGACCAGAGCACGATCTGCCAGTGTTTTTCTTGGGCATCTTCTATGGGGTGCAGAGTGAGGTCAAAAAAAGCAGGTTTGATGCTGCTTAAGGCATTTTGGCGGTTGGTTTGGCGTTGGGTACTGGTTGCCTGAGACTGTCCTGCCATCGCAGGGCCGAAGGTCCACAGAGGGAGCAGCAAGCAACTAAGCGCCAAGCAACCATTAAGCGGCCATCGTTTCATGGTCCAATTTCTCCTTCTCGCAGGGGGGACTACATCGATGCTCCCCAGTGAAACTATAGGCGGTCAAGCCCTGTTTTTCCCATAAGTTAAGAGCAATTTTCTGGTAGCTTGGTTAGAACTTAGAATTCCGAGAAGCGCTGTGGATATTGAACTTGGCCGCAACCGAAAAGTGCGTAGAGCATACGGCTTTGATGAAATTGCTTTGGTACCGGGGCGTGGGACTCTAGATCCTCAAATGGCAGATACCTACTGGACAATTGGTGGAATCAAACGGGAGATCCCAATTCTCGCCAGCGCTATGGATGGGGTCGTAGACGTGAAAATGGCAGTCGCCCTTTCTAAATTGGGGGCGATCGGTGTATTGAATCTACAGGGTGTGCAAACCCGCTACGAAAATCCCGATGCGGTCTTGGACCAAATAGTCTCTGTCGGCAAAGACGAATTCGTAACCTTGATGCAAAAGGTCTATGCTGAGCCGGTGAAAATAGAACTAATACACAAACGCATCAAAGAAATTAAAAGCCTAGGAGGCATTGCTGCCGTCAGCGCTACCCCTCAAGTAGCCGAGAGCTACGGCAAAGCAGCCACAGAAGCGGGAGCCGATTTATTTTTCCTGCAATCTACGGTGGTTTCTACTACCCACCTTGCCGCTGCAGGTTTTGAAGCGCTCGATTTACAGCGGTTTATCGACGCGATGTCCATCCCTGTGATTGTCGGCAATTGCGTCACCTACGAGGTGACTCTAGAACTGCTGAAAGCAGGGGCCCAGGCAATCATGGTTGGGATTGGTCCAGGAGCCGCCTGTACGTCCCGTGGCGTCCTCGGTATTGGGGTTCCCCAGGCTACCGCCGTTGCCGATTGTGCCGCAGCCCGCGATGACTACTTCGCCCAGACCAACAACTATATTCCGATCATTGCCGATGGGGGCATTGTGACGGGGGGCGATATTTGCAAGTGCATTGCCTGCGGGGCTGATGGCGTGATGATTGGCTCTCCGATTGCTCGGGCTGTTGAAGCACCTGGTAGAGGTTTTCACTGGGGTATGGCGACCCCTAGCCCCGTTCTGCCTCGTGGCACCCGCATTAAAGTCGGCACCACGGGCACCATCGAAACTATTATGCGGGGACCTGCTTCTCTGGATGACGGCACCCACAATCTATTGGGCTGCTTGCAAACTTCTATGGGCACTTTAGGCGCCAAAAACCTCAAAGAGATGCAGCAGGTAGAAGTGGTGATCGCTCCTTCCTTACTGACAGAAGGCAAGGTCTATCAGAAAGCCCAGCAACTAGGAATGGGCAAGTAGGAGGTCTAGTTAGTACTTTCCAAAGAGGGACGGCCCGATGACTACCTACTATTTCGTAGCTGCCAGTGAGAAATTTTTGCTGGAAGAAGAACCTCTAGATGAAGTGCTTTCCGAGCGAACGCGCAATTATTTAGACCAGGGGAAAGAGATTGATTTTCAACTGGTGCGTAATCCTAAATTTTTACAGTTATCTAGTTTGCAAGCCATCGCTCAAAAAGTTCCTAAACCGACCGCTGCAGTCATTTCCACAGACCCCGCTTTTATCCGCTGGCTGAAAATGCGTTTGGAATATGTTGCAACCGGGTCTTTTGAAGCCCCGACTCCTGAATTGGAAGACCCTCTTTCTTCCCTGTCTTAGCAGTACAATTCTTCTCAGATACAAGGATGTACTTTATAGCTATCTACTATGAGTACATTCAGGATGTCGATCGGACTTTGATCGGGAAAACAAAATGCGTATTCCTCTGTCCAGTTATGGGGGCCAACCTCAGCAGGTAGATCATATTGCCGAAATCATTGAGACGACCACTACAGAGTTTCTCGCTCAATGTCTAGACCCACCCACTTTAGAATTTTCCAAAGCCCCTGCTTTTGGCTCTTTAGTCAAAGCTCGAGACGATGAAAATGATGTGGATGTCTATGCCGTTGTTTACTTTGCCACTACAAGTCCCATTGATTCAGTCCACCGAGCAAGAGCGATCGGACTTTCCCTCCAACAGCTCCGGGAAGAACAACCCCAAGTTTTTGAAATGCTCAAAACTGAATTCAGATCAGCGATTGTCGGCTACCGGGATAAAAGGCAAACCCATCAATATTTGCCCCCACAGCCACCCTCCATTCATCAAGCCATCCATCGTTGCAGCAAACAAGAAATTGCTCGCTTTAGCAAAGACTTGCGTTTCCTAAGAACCCTATTCCAACTTTCCGGTGCGCCCTCCGATGAACTGGTAGGGGCTACGATTCGCGCTTGCTACGAGGCGCATGGTCGCTCCCGCGAGTGGCTTGTGGAAGCAGGCCGCGAAATTAGCCTACTACTCAAAGATGACTACGACCGCCTAGGGGCTTTATTGCAGCGGATTAGGCCGTAGGGCGGGGAGAGATCCTTTTTCTATTGTTTCAACTGTTCTTTTAGTTTTTCAACCGTGAGGCCTTTGGGTAAATCGAGATAAACTTTTTGCCCTTCGGCTACGCCTTGGATAATTTGGGTTTCCTGACCGGAGGTAGGACCAATGGTTACGGGGACAAATTTGGGCTGATCCGGTTCAGATCCAGGTACCAGCACTCCGGTTTGTCCTTTACCTGTGACGATAGCTACTGTTGGAACGGCCAGGGCCTTGGGGATGGATTTCCCTACGAATAAAGCGGTCACGTTCATCCCGGAACGAAGCTTATCCTGGGGCAACAGACGGACCCGGACTTGGAAACTGGTTACATTTTGGACCACGACTGCTTCTGGAGAAATCAGCCGCACGACCCCTGGAAATACTTGATCAGGGAAGGCTTCAGAACGAACTTCTACTTTTTGCTCAGGGATGACGGCTCCAATTTCAGCTTCTGGCACGTCGGCCAATACTTCTAGCGTCCCTGCCAAAGTCACAATCGAACTAGAGGTAGCGGAAGCCGTGGTCGAGGCCGTAGTCGTCGGCGTGACAATCGCACCTTCGGTCGCATAGCGTTGGGTCACCACTCCAGCAAAGGGAGCCCGCAGGATCGTGTCATTCAATTGGCTCTGGATGACCGTCCGTTGGCCTTGGGCTTGTTGAACCTGGGCTTGGGCTTCGGATATTTCCTGGCGACGCGGACCTCGTTTCAGTTCTTCCAAATTTTTAGAAGATTCTGTGACCTGGGCTTGGGCTTGTTCATAGCCTACGCGAGCAGCATCCAAGGCGTCTTGGGCAATCGCGCCCGTTTCAAACAGTTCCTGATTGCGTTTGTAGCGTGATTGTGAGAGGGTTAACCCCACTTTGAAGGATTCTAAACGCGCTTGTGCCTGACCGACCTGTTCTGTGCGAGTGCCTTCTCTCAATCGGTCCAGACGGGCCTTCGCTTGGGCAATAGTTCCCTCAACTTCCTGTAATCGCCCCTCCAAATCAGAACGGTCCATCTCAGCGATCACTTGGCCCTTAACGACGCGGTCTCCTTGCTCTACGAAGAGCCGAGCGAGACGACCTGAGGTTTTCGGGCTGATATTCACGGTTTTGACTGGGCGGACCGCCCCCGCTGCCGTGATCGTCGTCTTCAGGGTCTTTCTGGTTACCGCTACTAATTTGCTACTATCTTCCGCTGTTTCCGGTTTGGGAAGGAGGAACCATACCGCCGTTCCGATGCCTAATGCAGCAGCTAGGAGCAGCCACCAGCGCTGTCGTACAAATTTGATCATTGAATCAGAACCATAAGATTTGGTGGTGTTCTCGTTTAATAATCGCAAACATTAGAACATGTTCCAATGCTGGTAGTATGCTGCAAACTTTGCGGGATAAACAGAGCGGGTAGATGTGGGCCGATTTTTTCTAAATTTACTCGATGCGTATTTTTCCCATAAAGAAGCGGAAAGGTAGTTCGCTAGGAAAATTTTTCACATTTGTCAAGTCCCACTTGAGGGGCTTTACCTGGTGTAATAAACCCTCATAAAACCATATTTTGAGTGATAACTCAACTGTTCGATTAAGAGAAAGTATCTATTGTTTTTGAGCAACAATGCAGATCATTCCATTCATGATTTCATGACGGATTGCTTGCAACCCTATTTCTTCTATCTGGTTACATACCCAATTCTTATCAAGTCTTAACTTCGGATAAGAACTGGTTGTTAGTACCCATCGATCACCCTGCTTACAGTAGAGCAAATCATGTACTTCCACAGCATCTTGATGATATTCAAGAAAACAAGTCAAAATAGTTGAATCATCACTTTGAACAGGGATAAAACGTTGAGTCCCTTGTAGTTCGAGCGAAACGTAGTCACGGAAAGTCAAAATGAGTTTCCCATTGGTCACTAAAACATGCTCACTATCTAAAAGTATTGACTGAACTGAACTCAAAGAATCTAGATGTGTGAGGGTATCTCCCATACAGACAATTAGCTGTACTCGATCTTCAACATATTTAGAAAAGTTAAGAATATCATCATGCACAGTCTGGATAGAAAGTTCTTTGGCGCGATCGCTCCATTCAGATAACAATGCAGCGCAGAAATCTACGGCAACGACTGAAAATCGCAGTTCAGCTAAAGGGATTGACTGGAAACCTGAACCTGCTCCTAAATCAACAGCTAATCCTTGCAGTGTTGGATTGATCCCAAGCTGAGACAGAAACTCATGATTACGCTTGATTGCTATTTTTGAGTCGCCTGCCATCCAACGATAAACAGAAGCAAGTTGTTGATCGTAATGGTCTTTGACTGTATTCATATTCAACTGTATCCATCTTCATTAATGGGATGCTTTGAGCATGAGACTCTTTGCGAGGCGATCGCGCACATCAATAAAATCAGTCCACGCAATATAGGGCTTGCTACGTTCTTCTAAATAGTTTGTTAGGGGTGGACGGGCAAAGACAAGTGACGCTGCAAGGGCAAGGCTCCAGTCTGTGATTGAATCACCGATCACAATGGTTTCATCAGCATCATAGGCGGTCATAATTTGGGCTTTAGCAACCATCTCCGTCCCGCCTTCATAGCAAGAATTGGCCTGCAAGTAGGGGCCTGTTGTATCGACATCTATGGCATGGATGGCGCTAATCCGATCGGCGAAAGGGGCGAGGACTGCTTCAACCATGCCTTGCAATCCCCCGGACACGACAATAAATGGAATTTTCTCAGCATCCAAAAAATCCAAAAAATCTAGAAATCCTGCTCGGATCGGTTGTGCGCGAGAAAATTCTACAATTTCTGAATAGCTTGAGGA
>CASBPW010000093.1 GCA_949127685.1 Candidatus Sivonenia alaskensis PMM_0068
TCGCCCCTGAATAATGCCTCAAACCTTTACTGCGTAAGAAGTACCAATTTCTGATCTATGTGGTTATTTAGTCAACTGGTATAAGAGTGATGCCAAATAACGTGACTGTACACAGCGCACAGATAAGTCCACATGCGAGCGGCAAGAGTAAAAGTTGGCCTACCGTGAATTCTCTGATTATGATTTCACTCAGGGACTTACGCAGAAACCTAATACCGGCGAAACAATTGATTTCCTGAAGGTGTAGCCAAGAAATCGGTACAGCATTAAACCTAGATTCCCTAGTCTGTGTCGGTACAGCATTAAACCTAGATTTCCTAGTCTGAATGTTCAGTTTCATCATGTCGGTATTTACTGTAGAAGCAGTGTACCCACATTTCCCCGGTTTCGTTCTTTAACAGAGATTAAGGTTGTTACTGGAGTTGAGACTAAATTTACAATTAGGCTACATGTAGTCTTCTATAGGTTTATATCTTCAAGAAAAACACTATCTATGGAATTAGCCTAAATTCCAAGTTGTTCGGAATCCCGATGAATATTGACTCTATCGTAATTACCATGAAAGTGTTCACTATGAACTTTTTAAGACGACTTGGTAAGCTCAAAGCCAAGCAAATTCGTGAGCTTGTCCAGATGTGCATAGTAGAACTGCATCGTTCAGGTGATAGAGCCAGAACACCCCACTCCTTCAGTCAATAATTCGTGCAAAAATAATCTATCGCACAAGGTAGATTGGCCGAGAGATACAGAAGTTAGGCCATTTTTCCTAAAGCTTCTTGAGCATGGCAAGGACATCATTCGTATCGACGTTGTGATCGACAAAGGAGAATAAGTGCCGATAGACAATGCGGCCTGTCTGATCCAAGACATACTGCGCGGGCAAGGGAGCACCCAGAGCTTGTCCGGCTCCGTACATACGGAACGTAGTGCAACTAGGGTCATACAAAAAGGGATAGGGCAGGGCTAAATCTTCCACCACTTGAGCACTCTGCACGGGGTCTGTACTACTAATCATCAGCAGTTCGGCGCCGGCCTCTTGAATCGCTTGATAGCGACCCTTTAACTCTTGAATATGGGGATAGCAAAAAGGACAAAACAATTTTTCCGTAAAGATGCGGGTGAACGCCAAGAGGACGGGCTTCTGGCCAAAATAGTCTGATAGCGTGACCGACTCGCCCTTCACGCGGGGCAACGTAAAATCAGGGGCCAGTTCACCCACCTGGGGAACGGTGAACCCAGGCAAGGGGATCAGATTTTTGGCAAATCGTTCGTTAAAAAGTCCTGTATTCTCGAGGTCAGTAGTCATTGCGTTTTGTTAAGAGTATGTCTATCGGCTAAGTTGAGCGGCGGCTAGTATCCTCAGCATCCCCACCGAGATCTTTCGCCCGTCCACTCCAACGTATTGTTAGACCGCGTTTTGGTGGCAAGCTGACGACTTCTCTACCGCTTTCTGCTTGCTTCTTTTGCCAGTCCGCAAACATGGCATCCAAGTCATAGTTAAAAGACTTAGCATGTTCTTCTCGGATCTTATGAATTTCATCTAGAATCTCGTCTTGCCACATTGCTCAGTCTCCTAATAGTTCGTAGGGAGTGCAAATTACTGGTAACTGGTATCCAAAATCAAGGCTGATCTCTTCAAGTTTCCTTTGAATCTGTGCGTTTGCGATATGCTTACAGTTCCAGGTTAACAGGTAATCCAAGCCATGTACGGTGGCGGCTGCAATATGAACCGCATCGTCAGAAGCCTTGGGAGGAAGATTACTGCGCGCAAGAAATTGGATTGCTAGACTTCGTACAGTCTGATTGAGTTCAACCAACGGAATTCCGTTGAGGATATCCAGACGATTAGCCGCAATCTCAGGATCTCCCCGCAACCCCTCATCTAAGACAACTTGTGAAACATAAAGTATGAATGCATTTCGGCGAGACTCCCACCACTCCTTTGTAACCTCTATGTTTGCTGCCAAGATCAGGTTCCTGGTTGATCTGGCTGTGAGATAGCCCAAAATGCTGGTTTCGATGTAGACGGTTTCGCTCATACAAAGTGGGATGGAGGTTTTTCCATCTTAGTCTATTGTCTCGCTTGGCTCAGGGATATGTTAGACAGCGATATACAGTTAGTCGTTACTTCTCTTTGCCATCATAAACATCTGTATCAGTCAAGCCAAGTTGAGTAGGTTGTGCACCGTTTAGCCGAACGCATATGCCAAATTCTTCGATAAATGAACCTGGGTATTCAGTAGGATGCCCATACCCCAAATTATGCAGGACTTCATGTGCCAATACGCCCGCCTAATAATCAGAATCATCCTTCAGATTGTCAGTAGCTTTAGTACCAAAGTAGTCAGAATTTAATGCAACTCTAAGAAGATCTCCTTTCTCTGGGAATCCACCGACAGCTGCCCTACCTCCAAATCCAGGCTCAGACCACATATACGCTACCGTCATTTTAATTGGGCGATTGCCGCTAGCAGCATTGACAAAAACATTTTTTAATTGATCATCAATAGTTTGTCTACTGCTAGGTAAGCTTAGTTTTAGCCAACGCTACCGAACTCAGCATAATGGTGATGCTGAGAATTAATCCAGTGAGAAAGTACTGAGAGAATCGGGGCATTTTCCTATAGCCTCATAAGATAGCCTAACGGTCTAACTCTAAAGTAACTCAGCGTTTGAAAACTTTTCAGCTACCGTCTTCAAACGCTGCAGTTGGGCCATCATGTCCTGACGGGTTAGGTTGGCCGCAAAAAGATTAAATCCAATTTGTACCAAGGCATTAGGAATCTCAAAACAGAAGCGATTCACCAAGAGGGTTCCATCCTCTTGAGCAAAGCATTCCCAGCGGTCCGTACCCACAAAAAATCCGCTAAATTCCCATTCCACTAGTCCGGGACCACGCTCTTTTACCACACAGTCCAGCGCCGGACGGAGCATCGGTACGTTTAAACGAAAGCGAAAGCGGCTCCCCACATCCACAGACCAAGGTCCTATAGATTCACAACTCAAGAATGGATTGAGCCACTGAGCCATCAGAGGCTGCTCTGTAATGCAGCAGTCCACGACATCGGCATCGGCTTTGATCCGTACAGAGTGCTCAAAAATTGCCATAGGTCCTGATCTTCATTTTTGCCCTTCTTCTCACGCTGCCAGGCCCGTTATCCGCTTGTTGAAACTTCTAGAGACCACGTAGGAGCACCCTTTCAGGATACAAAAATTACCTTGACAAGGTACCCCATAAATTGATATCTTCATTCCTCGTTGCTTATACAGAATCGCGTCACTATGCCCACAATTGCGCAGCTCATCCGAAATGAGCGTTTCAACCAGAAAAAGAAAACAAAGTCTCCTGCGCTCAAGTCCTGTCCGCAGCGTCGTGGCGTCTGTACGAGAGTTTATACAACCACTCCGAAGAAGCCTAACTCGGCTCTTCGTAAGGTTGCTCGTGTGCGTTTGACCTCTGGGTTTGAAGTAACTGCCTATATCCCTGGCATTGGCCACAACCTTCAAGAGCACTCAGTCGTGATGATCCGGGGTGGCAGGGTGAAAGACCTCCCTGGAGTGCGTTATCACATTATCCGTGGAACCTTAGACACCGCAGGGGTGAAAGACCGCAAGCAAGGGCGCTCTAAGTACGGAGCCAAAACACCCAAAGCCGCTACCGCCAAGAAGTAATTGATTCCCTGCCGCCTCATCTAAGGAGAGTTCAGAACCATGTCCCGCCGTCGCATTAAGACCGATAAAGGCTTACGCCCCACCTACAAGAAACGCACAACTACCGCTGATGGCGTATTTAACAGCCGTCTCGTGGCCATGATGGTGGCGAAACTCATGTTTGATGGCAAGAAGTCCGTATCAGAGAGCATCTTTTATGGAGCCTTGGAGCGCATCAAAGAGCGTACGGGCGACGAAGCCTTGGAAGTTTTCAACAACGCAGTCCGTAATGCAACTCCGTTGGTAGAAGTAAAAGCCCGTCGGGTAGGGGGAGCCACCTATCAGGTTCCCATGGAAGTGCGTGCAGATCGGGGGACGGCGCTAGCTCTGCGTTGGATCATTGCGGCTTCTCGCAAGCGCCCAGGCAAGTCTATGGTGGATAAGCTCTCCAATGAGCTTATGGATGCAGCCAAGGAAACGGGTAATGCCATTCGCAAACGGGAAGAAACCCACAAGATGGCAGAGGCAAACAAGGCTTTTGCCCACTATCACTACTAAGCTAGAATTGTAATGAAAGTTTGCATTTTTCACTTATAGGGCCAGCGTTAACGCAAGGAGGCAGTTGTGGCACGGGCTTATCCCCTTGAAAGGGTACGGAATATTGGAATTGCTGCGCACATTGATGCGGGCAAAACCACTACGACCGAGAGAATTCTTTTTTATTCAGGGGTTGTCCACAAACTGGGCGAAGTCCACGATGGCACCGCCGTGACAGATTGGATGGAGCAGGAGCGCGAGCGTGGCATCACGATTACCGCTGCCGCCATCTCGTCTCAATGGACTCACAGAGACCCCAAAGATCCAAGCAAGGCAGCTCCTGGAGCTTTAGAGCACCGGATCAACATTATCGATACGCCTGGTCACGTCGATTTCACCATTGAAGTCGAGCGTTCGATGCGGGTACTCGACGGCGTTATCGTCGTCCTTTGTTCTGTAGGGGGCGTTCAGCCCCAGACTGAAACCGTATGGCGGCAAGCGGATCGCTACAAAGTTCCTCGTTTCATCTTTGTCAATAAGATGGATCGGACAGGAGCCAATTTCTACAAAGTTTATGAACAAGCCGTCAGTCGCTTGAGAGCAAATGCGGTTCCGATTCAGATTCCGATTGGGGAAGAATCTGATTTCTCTGGGGTGATTGACCTCATCAGTATGCGTGCCCGCATTTACTACGACGATGTCGGTAACGACATTCGGGATGAGCCGATTCCTGCTGAATATGAAGAGAAAGCTCAAGAATTCCGCGCTTTGTTGTTGGAAAAAGTTGCCGAAACCGATGACGATCTGATGATGAAGTATATGGAAGAAGAGCCCTTCACAGAAATAGAAATCATGAAGGCGCTTCGAAAAGCCGTAGTTGACAGCAAGATTGTTCCTTTGATTTGCGGTTCTGCGTTTAAGAATCGTGGGGTGCAGACGCTGTTGGATGCGGTTATAGACTATCTGCCCTCCCCCTTGGAAGTTAAAGCGATCAAAGGGGTTCTTCCGAGTGGAGAAGAAACCGAGCGTCCTGCTGATGACAATGCCTCCCTTTCGGCGCTGGCCTTCAAGATTCAGTCTGACCCCTTCGTTGGCCGTTTGACCTTCGTACGGGTTTACTCTGGAATCCTTCAAAAAGGAACCTACGCCCTGAACGTCGGCAAAGGCAAACGTGAGCGGATTTCTCGCTTGGTCGTCCTGAAAGCTGACGACCGGATTGAGGTGGATGAACTTCGTGCCGGAGACTTAGGAGCTGTGGTTGGCCTCAAAGACACCACCACCGGAGATACCCTGGCCGATCCGGACAATCCGATTGTGCTGGAATCCCTCTTCATCCCTGAGCCTGTTATTGAAGTAGCCGTTGAGCCCAAGACCAAGGCCGACTTGGATAAGCTCTCCAAAGCTCTGCAAGCTCTGGCTGAAGAAGACCCAACCTTCCGGGTAAAAGTCAACCCGGAGACCAACCAAACGATCATTGCTGGGATGGGTGAGCTTCACTTGGAAATCCTGGTAGACCGTATGCTGCGGGAATTCAATGTGGTCGCAGATGTCGGGGCTCCTCAGGTGGGCTACCGCGAGACCGTGCGGAAGAATTCTCATGTGGACAAGAAGTTTATTCGTCAGTCCGGGGGTAAAGGTCAGTACGGCCATGTCGTTATTGATCTAGCTCCTGGTGACGTGGGAACAGGCTTCCAATTTGTGAACAAGATTGTGGGCGGGGTCATCCCGAGAGAATACATTCCAGCGGTTGAAAATGGAGTACGCGAAGCCTTAGAGGGCGGTGTGATCGCGGGCTATCCAGTCATCGATGTGAAGATCACGCTCGTAGATGGCTCTTACCACGAAGTTGACTCTTCTGAAATGGCGTTCAAGATTGCTGGTTCTCAGGCCTTGAAAGATGCAGTGCGTCAAGCGTCTCCTGTCATCTTAGAACCGACGATGAAGGTGGAAGTTGAAGCCCCCGAAGATTTCTTGGGGGATGTGATGGGAGACTTAAACTCTCGTCGCGGTCAAATTGAAGGGATGGGTTCTGATGCTGGCCTTGCCAAAGTGACAGCTAAGGTTCCCCTGTCAGAAATGTTTGGTTATGCCACCGATATTCGCTCCAAGACCCAGGGGCGTGGTACCTTCTCTATGGAATTCAGCACCTATGAAGAGGTACCTCGGAACATTGCTGAACAGATCATCGCGAAAAATCAAGGGAAAGCGTAACAAGAGAGGAATATAAACCCATGGCTCGTGCTAAGTTCGAACGGACCAAACCCCACGTCAATATCGGTACCATCGGTCACGTAGACCATGGCAAAACCACCCTGACAGCAGCGATCACCATGACCCTTGCGGCCATCGGTGGTGCAAAGGCCAAGAAATATGACGAAATCGATGCTGCTCCTGAGGAGAAAGCACGGGGCATCACGATTAACACGGCACACGTAGAATATGAGACCCCAGCTCGTCACTATGCGCACGTTGATTGCCCTGGTCACGCTGACTATGTCAAAAACATGATCACCGGAGCCGCTCAAATGGATGGAGCGATTCTGGTTTGCTCCGCTGCCGATGGGCCTATGCCTCAGACCCGTGAGCACATCCTGTTGGCTCGCCAGGTTGGCGTACCGAAGCTGGTTGTTTTCTTGAACAAGCAAGACCAAGTAGATGATGAAGAACTACTAGAACTGGTTGAACTGGAAGTGCGTGAACTGCTTACTTCCTATGATTTTCCTGGGGATGATGTTCCGATCACGATTGGTTCTGCCCTCCTGGCTTTGGAGCGCATGGTTTCCAACCCTACTACCAAGCGTGGCGACAACGAGTGGGTAGATAAAATCTACGCCCTGATGGATACCGTGGACGAGTATATCGATACCCCTGTCCGTGACATTGATAAGCCCTTCTTGATGGCGGTAGAAGACGTATTCTCGATTACAGGTCGGGGTACAGTTGCTACCGGTCGTATTGAACGCGGCAAGGTCAAAATCTCTGAAGAAATCGAAATCATCGGTATCCGCGACACACGTAAAGCTACCGTCACCGGTCTAGAGATGTTCACCAAGACTCTGGAAGAGGGGATGGCTGGAGACAACATTGGGGTCCTGCTGCGTGGCATCAAGAAAGAGGACATTGAACGGGGTATGGTTTTGGCCAAGCCGGGTTCCATCACTCCGCACACCCAGTTCGAAGGGGAAGTATACGTCCTTTCGAAAGAAGAGGGAGGTCGCCACACTCCTTTCTTTACCAACTATCGTCCTCAGTTCTATGTGCGGACCACCGACGTAACTGGAACGATCAAGGGCTTCACCAGTGACGATGGCGCTGCCATTGAAATGGTTATGCCTGGAGACCGGATCAAGATGACGGTTGAATTGATCCACCCGATTGCGATTGAGCAAGGAATGCGCTTCGCTATTCGTGAAGGCGGTCGTACTGTCGGGGCTGGTGTCGTTTCTAAGATCGTTAAGTAGATCTTTACAGGGGGGCTTAAAAACAAGCTCCCCTGGCTTGTTTTGTTTGAATCTCGCGTTTGGTCCGTAAGGACCCATAAGGAATCAGTCCATGGCTACTCTACAACAGCAAAAAATTCGGATTCGCTTACAGGCATTTGACCATGCTCTGTTAGATACTTCTTGCGACAAGATCGTGGAAACGGCGAACCGGACAAATGCCGCTTCTGTTGGTCCTATCCCCCTGCCAACGCGCCTGCGTCGCTATTGCGTCCTGCGCTCACCGCACGTGGACAAAGACTCACGAGAGCACTTCGAAACCCGCACCCACCGTCGGATTATCGATATCTATCAACCCACGGCTAAGACCATCGATGCTTTGATGAAGCTCGACTTGCCTGCCGGTGTAGACATCGAAGTCAAGCTGTAAGTTCAAAAACTCTTGTTACGCATTAAGGGGACTCTTGAGGTCCCTTTTTTGTTGGGGTTGTGCGGCAGCGTATCAACAGTTATTTCAAAAATCATCCTATAAGCCTTATAATTTTCCTAAGAAAGGGAGTAGTCCACCGCGTAAGCGGCCCTTCTAAATCGACATACTGGCGTAA
>CASBPW010000094.1 GCA_949127685.1 Candidatus Sivonenia alaskensis PMM_0068
GCGTGGTTTACCAAGCCCAATTACAAGGTGCCCGCAGGTCAGAAGCCCGACTATGCAGGCTATCCGGCCTTCCCGAACGAAGCGGATGCGCAGGGCTACGTCGATATGGCGTACAAGAATAACTGGCAGCTTGCCGTCCACGCAAATGGCGATGCGGCGATCGATCAGATGATCCGCACGGTCGATTCGGCGCAAAAGAAGTATGGCGCGGGCGATCGCCGCCCTGTGCTGATCCACGGCCAATATCTGCGCGCCGATCAGATCCCGCAGTTGAAGCGGCTCGGCATCATCCCCTCGCTCTATCCGATGCACACCTTCTATTGGGGCGACTGGCACCGCCAGACCGTCGCCGGCCCCGAGCGCGCCGAGTTCATCTCGCCGGTCGGCTCGGTGCTGCGCGCCGGCATGAAGTTCACCATCCACTCGGATGCGCCCGTAACGTTCCCCAATTCGATGCGCATCCTCGATTCCGCCGTCAACCGCACGACGCGCACGGGCTATGTGCTCGGGCCCAAGGAGCGGCTTTCGCCCATGGAGGTACTGCACGCGATGACGATCTGGCCCGCGTACCAATATAGCGGTTCTTAGGCTGGTGGAGTACAGCCGACTCTCACCTCGCAAGGATTTCAGGGCTGAAAGTGTACCGCACTCGGCCGAGAACCGCTATATTTCGAGGAAGGCAGCAAAGGTTCGCTCGAAGTCGGCAAGCTCGCCGACCTCGTCATCCTCGACAAGAATCCGCTGACCGTTGATCCGATGACGATCAAGGACATCAGGGTGGTGGAGACGATCAAGGAAGGTAAGACGATTTGATGCAGTCACAAAACACTAACAAGTACTTCAGGCCCCACTGGAGAAGGGGACTCCGCTATGGGTTCAGCGGTTACGACTAAGCTTGAAATTACTGAGTTATAGAGTTCTGGTGGTAAAGGTATTTTTTCTACGGCTTTGCCTTCGGTTGTTTTGAAGCGACTAAAAGCAACTTTTTCTCCCTCGACTACGGCCCAAAGATGGTAGGTCTGGGTCCCTGATAAAGCGGGTAGGTTCTGCACCGCAAGGACCGCATCTTGCTTATCGAGGTCCATCACAACGCCTCCAGAAGCTCTAACAGTACTACCCGTCCCCCTGAGAGCAAAAAGGCGTGTATTGGGCTGCTGGAGCATGGCTATCACACTTTCGTCCTGACTGCGTAGCCGATAATTATCTAGCCCAAAACCAAAGGCCAAAGCTGCTGCCGCACTTGCCAGTACCCAACTCCAGCGCCAAGAGATAGGGCGTGTTAGAGTTTTTGGTTCTTGGGAAGCATGGAACTCCTGAAATTCATTCAAAATGGCTGACTGAACCCGCGATGGTGGACTGACTGGTTGGGGGACATAGGCCATAAGTCCCAGCGATGCCTTTACGTGCTCTACCTCATTGTTGAGTTCGGGTTTTTGGGCAATAAGCTGCTCAAGCTCCTCTGCTTCCTCAGGCTCCAAATTGCCCAGGACATAGCCTGCAATCAATTCTTGTATATGTTCAGACGAGGCGGTCATATCGATCCATTGTTGCCCAACGAACTTTGTAGCTGTTGTCTAAGTTTTACTAAACCCAACCTTAACCAACTTTTGACGGTCCCTAAGGGGACCTTATACTGCTGCGCAATTTCTACTTGGCTAAACCCTCCGAAATAAACCAACTCCAGGGCTTGACGCTGATCTTCCGGAATTTGGCCCAAGGCTTCACGCACCCGTTCTGAACGCTCCTCGAAAGAAACTTGCTCCATCAGACTGGAGGGACCCGTATCTAGGGGCATAATCTGACCCCAGTGCTCTAGAAGTTTGAGTTTTCCACCACGGGCGCGCATTTTATCAATAGACCCCGAGCGGGTCAGCGTCGTTACATAGCTCCCCAGAGAACCCCGTGTTGGGTCATGCTCATCCTTACAGAGGGAAATGAAAATATCTTGCGTCACATCTTCGGCCTCCTGGGCATCTTTTAAGATTTGGAGGGCCAGCCCATAGACAATAGGGGCGTACCGCTCATAGAGGGCATTCAGGGCAGAGGTTTGTCCTGCCTTGAGGTCCTGGAAGAGTTGTCTATCTGTAGGCGTGGTCTGTTTTTGACCGGGTTCATCAGGATTCATTTGGTTTCCAGAATAAGCCTAAGTGCACATTCTGGAGAGATCCCCGCTCTTCTGTTGTTGATACGCCCACCAAGCTTGGTTGGATCACTATGACACTTAAATTTTTGTGTTTATGCCTGTGCGCCTTTTAGAATTTCCTTTTGCGGGAGTGATCCAATGCAGTCAACTTTCGAGGCTCGTCCAGCGTGGTTAGATCAGAGCGGTCAACGAATGAATAATCAGCCTGCTATAGAAGCGGCTCGTTATTCCTACTAAGCCCTTTGACGAGTTACATGCCCAGCATGAATCTAGCGAGTTCAGACATTCTGCTGCGGTCCCAAGCCGGTTCCCAAACCAAGTTCACCTGAGCAGAAGTGACGCCAGGGACCTGGCGGATTTTAGCCTCCACTTCGGGCGGTAAGGTGCCGGCGACAGGGCAACCGGGTGCCGTCAGGGTCATGTCTACTTTGACGTGGCCCTCTCCATCAATATCAAGGCTATAGACCAATCCCAACTCATAGATATTGACGGGGATTTCAGGGTCGTAGACAGTTTTCAAGGCTTCGATGACCCGTTCTTCAAGGGTAGTGTCCAGTTGGGTACTCATCGCTTACTCCGTGGATATTGGCTCTTTTTGTTCTTTCAAAGCGGCTTGTAATGTATGCCAAGAAAGCGTGGCACACTTGACCCGCGCCGGAAACTCACGCACTCCAGAGAATACCGCTAATTTTCCTTGAACCGGATCGGCTGGCTGGCTAGGGTCTCCAGTCAGCATGGCATGAAACTCTCCAAACAGCATTTCAACTTCAGCCAAGGTCTTACCTTTCAACATTTCGGTCATCAGCGAGGCAGAGGCCGTGGAAATAGCACAGCCCGCACCCTGGAAGCTGATATTACGGATTACATCTCCCTCGATCACCAGGTAGATAGTTACCCTGTCGCCGCAGAGGGGATTGTGCCCTTCCGCTTTATGATCGGCTCCTTCCAGCGGTCCAAAATTACGGGGCCGCTTGTAGTGATCGAGGATCACTTCTTGATAAAGGTCGCGCAGCTCCGACATTAGCTAAATACCTCCTGGACTTTGCGGATGCCAGCGATTAAGGCATCGACTTCTTCTAAAGTGTTGTAGAAAGCGAAGGAAGCCCGAGCCGTGGCGGGGACTCCGAATCGTTCCATCACGGGTTGAGCGCAGTGGTGTCCTGCCCGGATTGCAATTCCTTCTCGGTCCAGAATCGTCCCAATGTCATGAGGGTGAACCCCTTCAATCAAGAAAGACAAAACGCTGGCCTTGTTCCGTGCGGTACCAATCAGCCGTACCCCAGGAATTTCAGCCATCGCTTCTGTAGCATAGGCGAGGAGTTTATCTTCATAGGTAGCAATCTTGTCGAGGCCAATTTCCTGAACGTAGTCGATAGCGGCTCCGAGGGCAATCGCTCCGGCAATATTCGGGGTCCCTGCTTCAAAGCGGAAAGGCAGAACATTGTATTCCGTCTTCTTAAAGGAGACCGACAGAATCATGTCCCCTCCGCCTTGATAGGGAGGCATGGTTTCTAAAAGCTCTTTCTTCCCGTAAAGAACACCAATTCCGGTGGGGCCGAAGAGTTTGTGACCGGAGAAAACGTAAAAATCGCAATCGAGGGCCTGTACATCGACTGGAATGTGCGGCACGGCCTGAGCGCCATCTACGAGGACAGGAATGCCCCGTTGATGGGCCATTTCAATCATCTGCTGGACTGGGTTAACCGTTCCCAAGGCATTGGATAGATGGACGATGCCGACCAAGCGCGTCCGCTCCGAAAGCAGCTTTTCGTACTCGTCTAAAAGAATCTCGCCCTCATCGTTGATCGGAATCACTTTGAGGATGGCTCCTTTCTGGGCACAGAGCATCTGCCAAGGAACAATATTGGAGTGGTGCTCCATCTCCGAGATCAGAATTTCATCGCCTGGCTGGACATGCTGTTGCCCATAGGTTTGAGCGACTAAATTGATACCTTCTGTCGTTCCGCGCGTAAAGATAATTTCTGCAGAACTTCTGGCATTCAAGAAATTCTGTACTTTCTCCCGTGCCTTTTCATAGGCATCGGTGGACCGCTGCGACAGCAGATGCACGCCCCGATGGACGTTAGAAAAATATTTGCTATACAGTTCTACTTCCGAATCAATGACCGCTTGGGGCTTCTGACTGGTTGCGGCATTATCCAAGTAGACCAGGGGCTTGCCGTGAACCTTCTGTTTCAAAATGGGGAAGTCTTCGCGGATACGGGCCACATCCAAATCGGCTGAAGGGAGAAGAGCCGGAGAAACTGAGGAAGAAGTAGTCACAAGAGATTTCATAATAAGTGCCCTATGCAGGTAACCAAGTAGAAAGGAGTTGTTCCAAGTGATCGCGGACGGCGCTGATCTTGATTTGTTCTAGGACATCGCTGGCAAAACCATAGGTGAGGAGACGGCGCGCAGCCACTTCATCCAACCCACGGGAGCGCAGATAAAAAATAGCCTCTTTATCGAGCTGTCCTACCGTTGCCCCATGGCTGCATTTAACATCGTCCGCAAAGATTTCTAGCTGAGGATTGGTGTGTACCAAGGCATCGTCAGAAAGCAAGAGGTTGCGATTGGATTGTTGGGCATCGGTCTTCTGCGCTTTGGGATGGACATAGACTTTGCCACTAAATACGGCTTGAGACGTACCGTCTAGCAGTCCTTTGAAGAGTTGACGACTCGTCCCGTGGGGCTTGCGATGGTCTACATGGATGTGGTGGTCCACCCGTTGATTGTCTTTTACTAAATACAAACCATTCAGGGTGCAATCAATACCCTCCGCATCCAAGTTGGCATGGAGGTCGGTGCGGGCCAAAGCTCCGCCCAAGGCAATAGACAGAGAAGAAAAGCTACTGTTGCGCCCCAACTGGACCTGCATGGTGGCGAGGTGGAAAGCTTTAAGCTGCTCGCGCTGGATTTTGTAATGGTCGATAACGGCATTTTCATCCGCCACCATTTCCGTTACGGGGCAGGTAAAGTAGCTCCCTTCCAGACCGATATAGCTTTCGATAATCGTTGCTTGGCTATGGGCCTTGGCCACCAACAGATTGCGAGGATAAGAAACCGTGGCCTGGTCTTTAGCCGTTGAAATAAACAACAGATGAATCGGTTTTTCGATTACCGTTCCTGGCAGCAGATAGAGAAAGGCACCATCTTCTAAGAATGCGGTGTTCAAGGCCGTAAAAGCATGGTCCTCGAAGGACGCCCCTTTTCCTAAGTAAGGCTCAACCAGGTCCGGATGCTCTTGTAAAGCTTCAGCCAAGCTGCCCAAAATACACCCTGCGGGTAAAGTCTCCACACGCGATAGTTCCGGTGCCCAGTAACCATTCACAAAGACCAACTGGTGGCATCCGTCATAGACGAAAGGCTGGATAGCTTCTGGAGAAACCGATAAGGGTAGCGCCCGTTCAAAAGAGCTTCTGGCAAGGAGGGAAACATCGGTGTACTTCCATGCTTCCAGCCGACGGTTGGGCAACCCTAGTGCTTGGAAGCGCTGGGCAGCTCTTTGCCTGAGGGACTGGAGACTAGCCGAATCTATCGCTGAACGCTGTTGGTTGAACGGTTCAAAGGCTTGGAGATAGTCCACCTTGTTGGCGATCGCTTGGGTCATGCGCGGGCAGCCTCTTGCTCAAACTTGTACCCTGTTTGTTCCAATTCCAACGCCAGCTCCTTGCCCCCGGAACGAACAATCCGCCCATCGACGAGGACATGGACATAGTCTGGAACGATGTATTCCAAGAGCCGCTGATAGTGCGTAATCACCAGGAAGGAGCGTTTGCCGTCCCTCAGCGCATTGATGTTATCAGCGACTACGCGAAGGGCGTCGATGTCCAATCCAGAATCGGTCTCATCCAGAATCGCCAGCTTCGGTTCCAGAACGGATAGGTGAAAGACTTCGTTGCGTTTTTTCTCACCGCCAGAAAATCCTTCATTGACGGAGCGATGGAGCATTGCTTCATCCAAATTGACTTTTTTGATCTTGTCTTTAACCAGCAGCAAAAAGTCCATGGCATCCATTTCTGGTTCGCCGTGATGCTTACGCTTGGCATTCAGCGCTGCTTTTAAAAAATAGATATTGCTCACCCCTGGAATTTCAACAGGATACTGAAAACTCAAGAGCAATCCTTCCTGTGCTCGTTCTTCAGGGGGCATCTCCAGGAGGTTTTTACCTTCGTAGAGCACTTCGCCCTCGGTTACAGCATAGAGGTCGCGTCCGGAGAGAACGCCAGCCAAGGTGCTTTTCCCAGAACCATTGGGCCCCATGATGGCGTGGACTTCTCCAGGATTGATGGTCAGGCTGATCCCCTTCAGGATCTCCCGGTCATCAACGGTTGCGTGTAGATTCTTAATTTCCAGCATTTTTCTCTCCAAAGATTTAGCCAACCGTAGGCTTATTAACCAACACTTCCCTCAAGGCTCACACTCAGGAGTTTCTGAGCTTCCACCGCAAACTCCATCGGCAACTCACGGAAGACTTCTTTACAGAAGCCGTTCACGATCATCGACACCGCATCTTCGCTAGAAATGCCGCGCTGGTTACAGTAAAAGATCTGGTCTTCCCCAATCTTAGAAGTTGAAGCTTCGTGCTCCACTTGGGCCGTTGGATTTTGGACGTCAATGTAGGGGAAGGTGTGCGCTCCACACTGGTCGCCAATCAGGATTGAATCACACTGCGAGTAGTTGCGGGCTCCATCGGCTCCTGAAAGAATCTTGACGGCTCCCCGATAGGTACTTTGGGCATGACCGGCGGAGATACCCTTGGCCACAATCGTGCTGCGGGTGTTCTTGCCAATATGGATCATCTTGGTTCCCGTATCCGCTTGTTGGTAATTGGCGGTAACGGCGACGGAGTAGAACTCACCGACAGAGTTGTCCCCTTTCAAAATGCAGCTTGGGTATTTCCAAGTAATCGCGGAGCCTGTCTCCACCTGAGTCCAGGAAATCTTTGAATTGCGGCCTTCACATTTGCCGCGTTTGGTTACGAAGTTATAAATTCCGCCCTTGCCTTCTTTGTCGCCTGGATACCAATTCTGCACCGTTGAATATTTGATCGTGGCATCATCATGGGCAATCAATTCGACCACGGCTGCGTGGAGCTGATTTTCATCCCGCATCGGAGCGGTGCATCCTTCCAGGTAGCTCACATAGCTTCCGGCATCGGCAATGATCAAGGTGCGTTCAAACTGACCTGTGTTCTTGGCATTGATCCGGAAATAGGTGGATAGCTCCATTGGGCAGCGCACCCCTTTCGGGATATAGACAAAGGAACCATCGCTAAAGACCGCGGAATTCAGCGCCGCGAAGTAGTTATCGTTGGTGGGCACTACCGTGCCGAGGTATTTGCGGATGAGTTCGGGATGCTCTTGCGCCGCTTCCGAGAAGGAGCAAAAGATAATCCCCATTTCATTGAGTTTCGCTTTGAAGGTTGTGGCTACCGATACGCTGTCAAACACAGCATCCACCGCCACGACGCCAGCCAGCATTTCCTGTTCTTGAATTGGAATCCCTAGCTTTTCATAGGTTTTCAGGATCTCGGGGTCTATCTCGTCCAAGCTTTTGGGTTGGTCTCCCTTCGCCTTGGGCGCGGAGTAATAGATCACTTCTTGATAGTTGATCGGCGGATAGTGGACATTTTGCCACTTCGGCTCTTCCATCGTCAGCCAGTGCCGATAGGCTTTCAACCGCCATTCCAGCAAGAAATCAGGCTCATTTTTCTTCGCCGAAATTAAACGGATGACATCCTCGTTCAATCCCGGTGGCACCGATTCTGCTTCTACATCTGTGATAAAACCGAATTCGTACTCGCGGTTAGCAAGTTCTTCAACGGTGCGGGTAGGCGTTGACATATCTTTCCCTATGAGACGAGGTGCAGGGATGTTCCTGCAGTGGTCGGAGTGGTACTGGGCCTGAGAGGGCTGGAGGAACCCACCATTTGAGCCAAGGTGATGCTAGACAGGGCTTGATGGACGGCTTGGTTGATCAACTGCCAGGGGTCCTGCAGAGGGCAAAAGCTCTCCATCGAACACTCACTAAGGCTGCCTTCAACACACTCTGTCAGGGCAATCGGCCCTTCAACAGCCTGGATCACCTCTGCCACAGAGATGGCCTTGGGCGTACGCGCTAAGGTGTAGCCCCCTTTCACTCCCCGATGAGCATTGAGCAACTCCGCCCGTGCTAACAGCTTCAAAACCTTGCTGGCAATGGGCAAAGGTAGTTGAGTCTGACTAGCCAGTTCGGGAGCTGTGTGCAGCTTGTCCGGATTCCTAGACAGATGGGTCATGAGGACAATCCCATAATCAGCCTGTTTCGTTATCCGAATCATTGCTACCGCCCCTTCTGCAAACCGTACCTTTTTAGTACTGTATCGATCATAACGCGCTTTTGCACTTCACTTGATTTTAAATTCTGAATTTTGGGAACCCTGACTCCCTGTGGAACGAAATGGAGGGGAGTCGCAACTTTAAGAGGGTTCTTCTCCCCGCTCCTGCTGCGCGGGAGAAGAGTTTGGGGTGAGGGCTGCATCCCCGACTCGCGAAGCTTGAGGCTTTGTCAGGAGTTTATAGTACCAGTATGCCGCACATTCTTTGAGGGGAAAGAGTATATAGGTCAACGGATTGATGGTGACAACAATGTTGCGGATATCACGACGCGCCAGATTCACCACCATTTTGGCGACCCATGCTGGAGACATCACGCCGAGCGGATTGAGTTTGCTTTTGAAGGGCCCGAGGATGATTTTACGAATTACGCAGGGAGCATGGATACGCTTGAGGGTGATTAGCTCACCCAGGGAACGCTTGGACAGCTCATACAAAGGGCTAAATGCAGGAGAAACCTCCGCTTCTGAGGTGTTTATCCAAATCTCTTTGGTGGCGTATGCCCTGGACGTGGTCACAGTATCCAGGAAGAGTTCCATCAACTTCAGCACCGAAAAAGTATTAACCGCGTAAGCCGCTTCAATATCCTTCCAATCACAGGCTGCATGAGGATTGAGGCCATGATTGCAGACCAGAATATCGACGCCTTTGAATAGTTCAGCCAGGGCTTGCTCCTCGCCGATGCTCCAGCGCTTCACCTGAATCCCTTCCGGAGCGATCCAATCACTGGAGGTAAGGGCAATCACTTTTGCTTTGCGCTTGAGGAGTTCTTGCATCAAAGCCTGTCCCAAGGCTCCAGAAGCCCCGGTAATGGCGATCGTTTTACCTTTGAGAGAGATAGAAGTGCCCATCACTCGATCGACTAAGGAGAAGACTCCAGAATAGTAGGCATTGCCATCGTCAAAATGATGACGCCAATGGTACGTGCGGTTGACCAGCCAGGGACTCGGTGGAGTGGTAAGGGGGCCAGACTTGTGATTTAGGTCGGTCCTCTTGAGAAGGTCATTGGCTCTGGCCAGACCGCTCAACCAAAAAGAAGTGGAATAGGCGACCCCTAGCCAAGCTCCAGGAGCTTGGGTCAAAAAAACAAAAGCGATGGAGAACATTACCAGGACAGTGGCTTCCGGGACATCCCCGTACCAATGTGCTTTGCGGTAGAGTTCAGGAGAGAGGACTTCCAGGTTGGTATTGTAGACCTTGTGGTGAATGGCATGGATACGAGTTAGGGGTCCCCACACATGGGCCAGCACGTGATAGCTATCCCGCACCACTTCTGCAAGCAGTACAGAACCCAAAGCTAACAATCCCTGCGTGATCCAGTCCATTTTTCGTCCGTTTTAGATCTTTTCGATTTCAGGTAGAAAATAGGTTTCTAAACAATATGTTACAAAGCCTTATGACGAGTACGCTATCTCTAGGCTTCTACTACTATGCTACGCCTTGAACGAGTTTCTAAAATCTATGCCACAGGAACAGTCGATGCAAAGACCAGAAACATCGAAGACAAGATCGTATGGTAACCTATCTCCGATTGGCTTTAGAACACCAAATCCATGCTTCATAGCTTGAAGAATCGCAGCCTGTTCAGCAATATCACCCTTTAATTTTGTGTCCATATCTGTTTGCCTTTCCAGTTCGGATGAGTTATACCAGAAGGCTCTATCGATCCCCTTATGCTAATTTGACCGCGGGGGCTAGACTCCCGCTTACTATATTTCATCCAACCAAGAACCGCTATATTTAGCTGATTCTTAGCCCGTGTCGACAGATGTGTTCTGTGTCAATATCAGAGTCCATGCATTACGATAGGGAGCTGAACGTGGTCTTCTCTGGCGTTTTTCAGCTTCAACTAGGTGAATTTCACTTCCATATCCAATAAATACATCCACTGGAAAAATGTAAAAGAGATCTATCTCCTGGATATACGCAAGAGCAAAATCAAAATCAGAACTTTGATAGGCTTCCCTAAGCATCATCCGTCGATTAGTTTTCGTGCGTCGGTTATCAACAACGTAATTTCCTGAAGGTAGATCTAGCCAAGCGGACTTAACTTGAATTTTAAGTAAAAGACCAGAAACATCGAAGACAAGATCATATGGTAACCTATCTCCGATTGGCTTTAGAACGCCAAATCCATGCTTCATAGCTTGAAGAATCGCAGCCTGTTCAGCAATATCACCCTTTAATTTTGTGTCCATTGATAGCCAATAAAATAAGGACTGGAAGAAACTTCCAGTCCTTATTTTATTGGTTGCGGGGGCAAGATTTGAACTTGCGACCTTCGGGTTATGCATACCACTGCAGCTTTCGCTGCCTGCCTTAGCAGTTTGGGGTCTGGACTGTCCCTTTACCCTCGACTTTACGTTAGGGTACCTGCCTCCCAGTCTCTACACCTTCTCCATTTCTGGAGCTTGGCTCGGGATTACCACGCTAATGGCTTCCCCGAATTTGACAGGTAATCACATACAAATTTCTTTGTATGCCGCCCATCGCACAATTGACTGTTAAGCGTTTAGTCAATTCTGCGGTTGAGCCCGACGAGCTACCAGACTGCTCTACCCCGCGACGTCAGTCTTACAAATTACTCTTTTTCCCATACGTTTGTCAATTAATTTCTTACATGCTTTGGAGCGCCTGGCGCGCAGTAGCCGCTATCGTGCGGTCGTCAGCCCTTGGTAGGTAGAAATATCGGCCTCCTCCATTTTCTGCTAATTTTTTTGCCAAGCCCGTCGAGACGAACTTATTTTCTGTGTCAATGACTAGAAACTTGAAGCCGACCCCGCGCACTTGCTTCGCAACTTCCAGCAGTTCCTCTTTGACATCCACCTTCTCGCCTTCTACTTGGACTTCTCCCAACGAGCGGGCTAGGGGAATATTGCCTCGTCCATCGGTGATGGCAACCAGAATGACCTGTCCCACGTCACCGGACTTTTGAGCATTCGTGCCCACATGCATGGCCAAGGTGAGCGCATGAGCGAGGGGAGAACCCCCACCGCAGGGAAGGGCCTCAAGACGACGACGGGCTTGTTCAATAGAGCGGGTAGGGGGCAAAAGGACATCTGCCCGTTCACCCCGAAAAGGAATCAGCGCGACTTTATCGCGACTTTGATAGGCTTCTGTTAACAAACGCAGAACCGCACCCTTGGCAGAACGCATCCGGTTCAGGGCCATAGAACCAGAAGCATCGACCACAAAAATAACCAGAGCCCCTGCCTTGCGGGCCAGCCGCTTGGCGCGGAGGTCCCCTTTTTCGATGATCACCTTTCGACCTGGATGTAACTCCCGCCGGAATTTTTGGTAGGGAGCCGCAGCTCTCAAGGTTGCATCAACCGCTACTCTGGTAATCCTGCCTTTGGGGAGCATCGGTTTCACATAGCGACCTTGGGTCTGGCTATAAATCTTGCTCCTCGCCCCCGCTTTCCCTTTCCGTTTCGCCAATTGGGCAAAGTAGAGCAGATTGGGGTCTAGCAGAACGCCTTCTGCATCAAAGACGAATTCTTCGGGGATGGCAGGTGGAGCATTATCCTCTTCGTCTTCCTGTTCATCCTCTTCTTGCTCATCCTCCTGGTCCTGATCATTTTCCTCCTCCTGCTGGTCCTGAGGTGGCGGCGGCGGCGGTGGTTCGTCGGGCGGCATCTCTACCAACTTAGACCTTGGGATAATCACCAATTCCACGGCCCGCTTCAGGTCTTCTGCTTCTACCCGTGTACGTTCATCCAACGCCGCATGAACACAGGCAACCCGTTCTGCAAAAATTTCCGCTCGATGACCTTCTACCCCACCCCGGATCGCTTCTTCCACGAGGTAGGCCATTTGCTCTTCAGAAAGATGAAGGTCTTTAAGCCGTTCCCGCGCCAAAATAATATCGAGGCGGAGGTCTTCCAGTTCTTCCTCGTACTGGGATAAAAAAGCCTCAGGGGACCGACTAAAGTTGAGCACCTGATGTACTGCTTCTACCCGCTCATCCAGCCCTAAAACTTCATCTGCAGAGAGGGTAATCGCAATCCGGTCCAGGAGATGCTCACGCACCGCCCCTTCTTCAGGATTATAGGTAGCAATCAGCAAAGGCCGGCAGGGATGAGTCACACTCAAGCCTTCCCGCTCCACCCGATTTACCCCGTCGGTCAAAATATTGAGCAGGGTATTGATAATGCCTTCATCGAGCAAATTTAGCTCGTCCACGTAGAGGACGCCCCGGTGCGCTTGGGCCAAAAGACCTGGCTGAAAAATGGGCTGTCCCTGTTTGACAGATTCTTCGACGTCTACCGCTCCCAGCAGACGGTCTTCGGTGACCCCTAGGGGGACTTGGACAAAAGGAGGCGTAATCACTTTCAGGGTATGGGATTTTGTAGTGCAAATGCCTGGATATTGCTTGCATTCTTGCGCCGTGGCATTACACCAACTCGACTTCACCACTTCAATAGGAGGCAGCAGACTATGGATACCACGAGCCAAAACCGACTTCGCCGTACCCCTGCGTCCACTGATCGCCACCCCCCCCAATCCGGGGTCTGTGGCCGCTAGGAGCAGGGCTAATTTAATCGCTTCCTGACCGATGACAGCGGTGATCGGGAACTGAAGAAGAGAGGAAGAGGTTGCAACCATCGAGTTTTGGAATCCACAAAAGCATAAGGCCGTACCCTTATTATCGGTCGGTTCTGCACCGTGAAAGTGCTAGGATCAGCACCGCCCCAACTTCTTTGGACATCCAGCAGGAAGATATCGTGGCTTATTTTCGTAAGATTTTGATTGCTAATCGGGGAGAAATTGCCCTCAGAATTATTCGGGCTTGTGAAGAGCTAGACATTGCGACCGTGGCAGTCCACTCCACGGCGGACCAGGATTCACTCCATGTCAAACTCGCCAGTGAAGCCATTTGTATCGGCCCCCCCGCCAGCACGCAAAGCTATCTGAATATTCCCAATCTCATTTCAGCCGCGCTTGTCAGAGATTGTGATGCGATTCATCCAGGGTATGGCTTTCTTTCTGAGAACAGCCGTTTTGCTGAAATTTGCACCGATCATCAGTTGACGTTTATTGGCGCCCCAGCAGAAGCGATTAATCTAATGGGCGATAAATCCACTGCCCGCAGCACCATGCAGAAAGTTGGAGTGCCAACGGTCCCCGGATCAAAAGGTTTACTCGCCTCCGAAGAAGAAGCCCTAGAAGCGATTGAGGCTATCGGTTATCCGGTGATCATCAAGGCGACAGCAGGCGGTGGCGGCAGAGGAATGCGCATCGTCAATGGTCCAACAGATCTAGTGCAGATGCTCCAAACTGCTCAATCAGAGGCCGGAGCCGCTTTTGGCAATCAGGGAGTGTATCTCGAAAAATATCTGAAAGAACCTCGCCATATTGAGTTCCAGATCCTGGCAGACCGCTTTGGCAATGTCGTGCACTTAGGAGAACGGGATTGTTCGATTCAACGCCGTCACCAAAAGCTCCTTGAAGAAGCGCCTAGTCCTGTTTTGACACCTAAGCTAAGAGCCAAGATGGGAAACGCTGCGGTCAAGGCAGCAAAATATATCAACTATGTAGGGGCAGGTACGGTCGAATTTTTGTTAGATAGCACGGGTGATTTTTATTTCATGGAAATGAATACCCGGATTCAAGTAGAACATCCCGTTACCGAGTCGATTACAGGCTTAGATTTAGTAGCAGAGCAAATACGCATTGCCGCAGGAGAGAAACTCTCTTTTAGCCAACGAGATATTCAAATTCGCGGTCATTCGATAGAATGTCGCATTAATGCAGAAGACCCCGAAAAAGATTTCCGTCCAAGCCCTGGATTGGTGAGTGCTTATCTGCCGCCAGGTGGACCGGGAGTGCGTGTAGATTCACACCTCTATACGGGGTATCAAATTCCTCCTTACTATGATTCTTTGATTGGCAAATTAATTGTTTGGGCCCCAGACCGTGCATCAGCCATTCGACGCATGCGTAGAGCCTTACAGGAATATGCAATTACCGGAGTTCCTACCACGATTCCCTTTCATTTACGCATCCTAGACAACCCTTACTTTAATCGAGGTGAAGTCTACACTGATTTTGTTCAACGGCACCTCATGTAAAGCTCTATCTCAATCTTGTAAAATTTTTAGTATTCTAAATGAACTCTGAATTTGATGTTAGAATTCGCATTGAAAGTACTCTAGATGAAGCTACTTGGGACATCTTAGCTTTGCCTGCTGTAGATGGAAGAGTGGTTATGGTCTTGCAGCCTCTAGTCCTGATAGAGGTTGGAATCGCTCTAGTAAATGACTCCACCCAACAAGTCTCTCATTGGCTTAGTGAAGGGTTAATTTATAAACCTGAAAATGATGAGATTTCACGTCGCAGTAAACTAGAAGGCCAAAGATATATGGCTGTTATTGTGGATCCTTTTGTACTGGTTCAAGAATATAGTCCCGAACTCTAAGCTTAGATGCACCATTCAACCCCCACGTCTGATGCCAGGGTTTGCGACATCAATTGGCCCAATCTAAGCTGCCTCAATTTTAGTAGGGGTTTCTGGCCGACGAGTTGATTCCAGATAGTGCAACCGATCTGAAGATCGCGATGGCGCGGCAGTAAAATCACACGCCCCCTCTTGGCTCTAGCGGATCTACTATTAATTTAGAGTCCAGGGCCTGGGCGCACGAAACCACTACCGCTTTTACAGTAAGGCGAAATCATTATGAGCATCCAAGCAAAAGTCGGTATCGATCCCGACGGCAATATCGGGGTTGGTGAAGCCATGGCCCTGGATCTGGCCAAACAGGTCTCTTTCCCCCTAGGCGCCACGCCGATGGACGGCGGCGTCAACTTTAGCGTCTTTGCCGACAAGGCCCATGCCCTGGAGTTACTCCTGTTCGATCACGTCGAGGATACCAGGCCGGCGCAGGTATTCCGGCTCGATCCAACGCGGCACCGCACGTATCATTACTGGCATGCGTTTGTGACTGGTCTCCAGCCCGGCCAGATCTACGCCTATCGCGCCATCGGCCCGAACGCTCCTGAGCGAGGGTTGCGTTATGACCCAGAAAAAGTGCTGCTGGATCCCTACGGACGCGCCGTAGCCGTGCCGGCCAATTACAGCCGGGAAGCTGCCGCGCGCCCTGGCGACAACGCTGCCACCGCCATGAAAAGTGTCGTGGTAGACACGAGCGCTTACGACTGGGAGGGCGACCGGCCGCTGCGCCGATCGTTCGCCGCTACCGTTATCTATGAGATGCACGTTCGCGGCTTCACGCGCCACCCCAGCTCTGGCGTGGCGACGGAAAAGCGCGGCACCTATGCTGGGCTGATCGAAAAGATCCCCTACCTAGAGGATCTGGGCATTACGGCGGTGGAACTGCTGCCAATCTATCAGTTCGACCCTACGACAGCAGCTCCTGGACTGATCAACTATTGGGGCTACCAGCCCATTTCGTTCTTCGCACCCCACACGGCCTACAGTGCACGCCAGGACCCGCTAGGCGTGCTCGACGAATTCCGCGACATGGTCAAGGCATTGCACAAGGCGGGCATTGAGGTGATCCTCGACGTGGTGTACAACCACACGGCTGAAAGCTATGGCGA
>CASBPW010000095.1 GCA_949127685.1 Candidatus Sivonenia alaskensis PMM_0068
GGCTGTCGCCCATGATGAAGAACATCGTATGCAAGGTGCTCTTCTGCGTTTGCCGCCAGAACTTCGTCGGGTCATTGTGCTCAGAACCTGTCAGCAGGACTCCTGCGAAGCCAGAACCTATCTCAAAGCCTTTACTCGCAGGCAAACTCATCATCCCTTTTGCTAAATCGGCCTCCAGTTTGTCAAACACCGGATCGCCAAGACCGACTGGCACCTTCCGGCAGACACATTCCACCACGCCGCCTAGAGAATCACCTTCATCCCGCATTTTCTCTACCAAGGCAATCATCTCCTCTGCTTTCTGCGGGTCTGGGCAACGGACAATATTGCTTTCAATCGCTTCTAGGGTCACTTGGTTCGGGTCAATCGCAGCTTCTAGGTGCCACACCTGACGCACATAGGCCAGAATTTCCACGCCATAGAACTGTCGCAGGTACTTTTTCGCAATAGCACCAGCCGCTACCCGACCAATCGTCTCGCGGGCAGAAGCCCGTCCCCCGCCCTGCCAATTGCGAATTCCATATTTAGCTTGATAGGTGTAATCAGCATGGGAAGGGCGATAGGTGGTTTTCATCTCCTGATAGTCTTGGCCTCTAGCATCCTTATTGGTCACTACGAGATGAATAGGCGTACCCAGAGTTTTGCCTTCAAAGACTCCCGAAGTAATTCGCACTTCATCGGCTTCTTTACGAGGTGTCGTAATCCGGCTCTGTCCAGGCTTACGGCGATCCAACTCCACCTGAATATCGGCTTCTGAAATTTCAAGTCGCGGTGGACAGCCTTCGACAATCGCCCCCACTTCGCCCCCATGGGATTCCCCAAAGGTAGAAACCCGAAACAAATGTCCAAAAATACTACCCATAGCCTTTCCAATGCGCCTGTCTAGCTTATCAATCTGGGGGCTGAGCGACTACCTGGACTTCCTAGGATTGCATAGAAAAACTTCGGAGAGGGTGGGATTCGAACCCACGGTAAGTTGCCCTACACAGCATTTCCAGTGCTGCGCCTTCGACCACTCGGCCACCTCTCCAGAGATAGACACAGAGGATAATCGTATCGTTGAGTATGTACCATGTCCAGCAGATGACTTGGAGCCCAGCGATTCGTTTTGCTTAGGCTAAAGCTTGACGATGGAGCTGTCCTGCAAAATGGCAGCGGGCGTAATGTTCAGCCGCAGAAACCTCCAGCAAATCTGGCATCGTGGCGCAAATTTCCTGAGCCAGAGGACATCGTGGACGGAAAGAACAGCCAGAAATTTTTTCAGCTAAGCGTGGTGGTTGCCCAGGAATCGGAGATAAGCGTTTGAGTCCCGGCCTTGGCAGAGAATTCAACAGCCCGATCGTATAGGGATGCTGTGGGTCCTCAAAAAGCTGTTCTACAGGAGCTTGCTCTACCACCTGACCTGCATACATCACCAACACTTGATCACACATCTGAGCCACCACCCCAAGGTCATGGGTGATCAGAATCATGCCCATGCCCCGTTCCCTCTGGAGACGACTGAGGAGGTCTAGCACCTGAGCCTGAATCGTTACATCTAATGCCGTAGTCGGCTCATCCGCCAGGAGTAATTTGGGTTCATTCGCCAACGCCATAGCAATCATTGCTCGCTGTCGCATCCCCCCAGAAAATTCGTGGGGATAGTTTTTATAGCGGTTTTCCGGATCAGGAATGCCAACCTGTTTCATGAGGGCTACTGCTTTTTTCTCTGCTTCTGGCTTTGGACAGCGGTTATGGGCTAACACCGCTTCTCGGATTTGGTCTCCAATAGAGTAAACCGGATTAAATCCCGTGAGCGGGTCTTGGCTGATCAGGGCTATATCTTTGCCTCGGTAACTAGCCCGCTGTGATGGAGGTAAGGCTAAAACATTGCGGCCTTGATAAATAACCTGACCCTCGGGTACTTCCGCATTCTCTGGAAGTAATCCCAACAGAGCAAAAGCCGTAACCGACTTTCCACAACCGGATTCACCGACAATCCCCAGAACCGTACCGGGTTCTATGGTAAAGCTCACCCCATTGACGGCATAGATATAGCCAGAACCGGTTTTGAAACGGATGTGGAGATTTTCTACAGAGAGGAGCGGTTTAGAGGGCATATCAGCCATAGGGAAGTCTGCTCACAATGCGCCAGGCAATTCAGGGATCTCGAAAGAGCCATCCGCCTTGGACGGCAGATCAAGCACTTCACAGACGGCCTCTAGATTCAAAGCACCATAGATATGAGGATAGTTATCTCCGGCAGCAGATTCATAGCGAATTTCCGCTTGCACCTTGGAAGGGTGAATGCAGAGAATCACCAGATCTTGTTGCCCCTTAAAAAAGACCGAGGCGACTCGATCAATCTGTCTGTGCGTAGAACAGTGCATGAAACCCTCAGTTTCGAACGTTTCACTGTAATAAACCCCCTCCTGCTGAGCCCGTTTCCAAGATGACTGTGGAGTGATGTGAAAAATCATCTTCAGGAGCGCCGAAAACGAGACAGGTTCGTAGGATGGTCGATGGTCGTTTCATACCATTGCAGGTATTGACCAGGGCCAAAGTTCAGCTCGCAGGTCGTATCCACTAAATGATGGAGCATTCTTTCTAGGGCTTCTCCTTCCATGGATTCCTGCTTGGCAACCAAAGGCCGTAGATAATCCATAAGTTCGGCATCCGTGAGGAAGCGCTCATCTTGTCCCGTTTCCAGCAGTACGTAATCGGTCATGCTTTGCCTCTTGCTTGATCCGCTTTATTAGGGCTGTCCACTCTTTTGCGCAGAGATTGGGCACGACGAAGGGCAACATCGTTCTTGGGTTCTAGCTCAAGGACTTTTTCATAGGCTTCTAACGCTTGAGGAAGCAGTAGTTTACGCTCATAGGCGTGGCCCAGGTTACTCCAAGCGACCGTATAGTCAGGCTGAAGGCGCAGAGCCTCTTTGTACTGGCGGATGGCGAGGTCATACTGCTCTTGGCGAAAATAGGAATAACCAAGGTTGTTATAGCCTGGAGCGAACTCCGCATCTGCCTGAATAGACTTTTGAAACTGCTTCATAGCCTCTGCAAAAAGCTGTTTTTCCAGAAAAGCGCTGCCCAATTCGTAGTGTTCCTGTGCCGTTCCTTTACCGCGCACCAGCTTAGGACTCAGCTCAGCAATTACCTTCTCAAGACCGCGACTACGAAACACTTGGCGAAAGACAAGCCAACCAGCCACCCCCAGAAGGAGGAGGAGACCCATTAAATAGATAGAGATGTACGTCGTTTCCATATTTTTCAGTTTATAGCTCTATGGGGAGTCGGGGCGTAGACTATGGAAGTGAATGGAGAAAGACAGATATGGGCTTTGCGGACATCTCGATCAAAGACTTGGCTGAAGACTATAGCCTCCCGGTATCCCAGGTCATTCAATTGTGTGACCAGATGGCGATTCCCTACCAAAATGAAAAGAGTAACCTGGCGCTAGAAGATGCCAAAAAGATTATTTTGGCTGTTTTGGATCTAAAAAGCAGCACATCAGGCACGGTCTGAATGCTGGCTAGTGACTAAGTGAGGTACAATCCCCACTAGCAGTTTTTGGGCTGTTGGGAAAAGGGGCCGGTACATTAAGGAGAACCCAGTTGAAAAAAGCAGTTTGGATGGTATTAGCTGCTGTGGCTGTAACGGTCACGGCATGCGGAGGAGAGCAGGGGGGGGATGCAGGCAAAGCTAACGAGCCTGCTTCTACGGCAGATACAATAGCAATCGTGGCAGATGCAGCCGGAACGAAACAAAACTTTACAAAAGCACAGGTAAAAGAAGGGCAGCGTTTATTTAAAGCGAACTGCGGTAAGTGTCATGTTGGAGGGCAAACCTACGGGACCTACAACGTTAAGGAAGTTAACCTTTCGATGAAGGCCTTGGCCGGTGCGACGCCTCCGCGTAATAATATTGCTGCCCTGGTTAGCTATATGGAAGTGCCAACTAGTTATGACGGGACGGAGAAACTCTACGACACCGGACGTCATCCTAAGTATGTTGCAGAAGGTAAGTCAGCTCCTGATAATCAGGTCAATATCCGTACCAAAGATGAGCTGAATTTGATTGCTGCCTTCATCTTAAAAGAAGCCACGTATAACGCAGTCTGGGGCAGGGGTAAGGATGTCCGGTAACTCTGGTAGAGAAGTACTGGTCGCTTTGGTCCTACTCTTGGGCGTCATGGGCCCTCTTCAAGCCCAAGAAGACCGATACGTTGTGCAATACCTGAAAGTAGCGGGCAAGGTTGCTTTGCCTCTCGATAGTTCCGGGACGCTGGTCTCTTTTACCACTCAGGACCTCAGTGAAGGGAAGACCCTTTTTGAAAACAACTGCAAAAACTGTCATCTAGCCGGGAATAACATTCCTGGAGGCCCTAATCTAGCCCTCAACACCCTGAAAGGGGCCAGTCCTCCGCGTGACAACATCACGGCGTTGGTGCAATTTTCCCGTAAGCCCGTAAATTACAAAGGGACTAAGCCTTCTATTTGCCGAGATATTCCCAAAACCTATCTTTCGGACCTGCAATTGAAGCAGCTCTATGCTTTTGTGCTCAGGGCCGCAGACTTAGCCCCCGGTTGGGGAACCATACCGAGTGGGAGCAGGGTTGGGAAGTAGCCTAGTATCATCGAAATAAGTGTTTTCAGGTTTTTGGGTGAATACAGCCACCAAGTCCGCCACAAAGGGCGCACGCATTATCTTATTTACGGGCAAAGGTGGAGTTGGTAAAACTTCCTGCGCTGCAGCGACAGGCCTACGCTGCGCGGAATTAGGCTATCGTACCCTCGTGCTTTCTACCGATCCGGCCCACTCTCTGGCCGATAGTTTTGATGAGCCCTTAAGCCATGCCCCCAAGCAGGTCAGACCGAATCTATGGGGAGCTGAACTTGATGCCTTAATTGAATTAGAGGACAATTGGGGTTCTGTAAAAACCTATATCACCAAAGTTTTACAAGCCCGTGGACTAGAAGGTATTCAAGCAGAAGAATTAGCTATTCTACCTGGCATGGATGAAATTTTTGGCCTAGTACGGGTCAAGCGGGAGTATGACGATGGACAGTTCGATGTATTGATTATTGATTCTGCCCCAACAGGGACAGCACTCAGACTTTTGAGTCTGCCAGAGATTTCTGGTTGGTACATGCGCAAGTTCTACAAGCCACTCCAGGGTTTAGCCAAAGTTCTAACCCCTGTATTCAATCCCGTATTTAAGCAGGTGATTGGCGCACCGCTACCCGGTCAAGACATTTACGATGCCGGATACGACTTCTACGAAAAAATTGAAGCCCTAGAACGCATTCTCACTGATAACACGACCACCTCCGTGCGGCTGGTGACCAATCCAGAAAAGATGGTACTCAAAGAGTCCCTGAGGGCCCATGCCTACCTGAGTTTGTACAACGTTTCAACAGATATGGTGATTGCCAACCGAGTGATACCAGATTCTGTAGAAGATCCCTATTTTGCAGGATGGAAAAAATCCCAGAGAGTGTATAGAGACCAAATTCACAATGACTTTAGCCCGTTACCTGTTATTGAAATCCCTCTGTATAGAGAAGAGTTGGTAGGATTTGAGGCCTTGGAACGCCTTAAAAACGACCTCTATCACGATACAGACCCATCGCAAGTGATGTACCGAGAGAACACCTTAAGTGTCACGCAGCAGGGGACGGGGTATTGCCTCAATCTCTATCTACCTGGAATCCCTAAGTCAGAAGTAAAACTGTCAAAATCCGGAGACGAATTAAATATCCGCATTGGCAATCATCGTCGCAATATGGTTCTCCCTCAATCCCTAGCAGCATTGCAACCCAGCAGCGCCAAGATGGAAGATGATTATCTGAGGATTAGTTTTAGTTGAAAGGGGCTGACGGGGTCCTTCATAATTAATCAGTTGTTCTTAACATTTTCTTGCAATTCATCACTAAATTGACTAAGCACTATGATGAAGGTGTCATTGGCACTTATGCCAATACGAATGGGGAAAGAAGAAACTAAATCTTTCCGGAGGATGCTTCAATGTTCCGTAAAATCATGCGCCCTTCCAATCTTTTCTTGATGCTCTTGGGCGTACTGCTTGCTTATAGTTTTGCTTTAGCTTCTGGAGCTTCTGCTCTTGCGGCAGGGACTTGGTTAAGTGGTGTTATGTTTATCCTCTTTTTGGGATGGGTATATACCTATGCTATGGGGCCTCGGATAGCAACCGATGCGGAAGAGGTAACGGGAGAAGATGTCCAAAAGCTTCGACAGGTTGTTGAGGAAGAGGACACCAAAATTCATACCCAAGAGATTCAGATTAGCCAGCTGAAGTCAGAGGAGAAAGCCCTAGAGGCAAAGGTCCAAGAACTTAAAAAACAAGTCGAAGACCTTAGCCATATTCCTCACGGTTCAGTTTCTTAGTCCTATTGGCACCGTTGTCGGCTGCGCCGTGAGCGTAGCCGAACGGCCTAATAGTGGGTTCCTGTAGTCCGGTAGTGGACTGCGGCCTTTCCTGATGGCGTAAATACATCTCCTGCTTCAGCGGTGCAATAGACCAACCAATGGTCCCCACAATCCATCCGACTTTGCACTCGGCATTCTAAATAACTCAAGGCATCTTTGAGAA
>CASBPW010000096.1 GCA_949127685.1 Candidatus Sivonenia alaskensis PMM_0068
AGACGCAGGAGCCGAATGGCTCGTCCTTTGTGATACCAATGGTGGCATGTTGCCTCATCAAGTCCAGGAAATAGTCCAACAAGTAGTCCAGGAATTAGGTCAAAATACAGGCTTGGGCATTCATACCCATAACGATTCAGACACGGCTGTAGCCAATGCGCTGATAGCAATTCAAGCCGGAGCCAGAATGGTCCACGGCACCATGAATGGCTATGGAGAGCGTTGTGGGAATGCCAACCTCTGCTCCGTGATTCCCAACCTGCAACTGAAACTAGGCTATTCCTGCCTGCCCAAAGAAAAGTTGGCGCTGCTCACTGAGACTTCGCTCTTTATCAGCGAAACGGTAAATGTAGCCCCCCAAGAACAAGCTCCCTTTGTCGGCGCGGCAGCGTTTGCCCATAAGGGAGGCATTCATGTCAGCGCCGTCCAGAAAAATCCACTGACCTATGAACATATCGCACCACAAGCCGTAGGTAACCGCAGACGGATTCTGGTATCTGAACAAGCAGGGGGTAGCAATATTCTGGCGAAGGCCGCAGAATTTGGTCTTGCGCTCAAGAAAACAGACCCAAGAGTCAAAGCCATCCTGCACAAGCTCAAAGAACTGGAGCATGCAGGCTATCAGTTTGAAGGCGCGGATGCCAGTTTTGAACTTCTCGTTAGAGAACATTTAGACTACCGAGAGCCCTTCTTTACCCTGGAAGGATTCCGTACCTCCAGTCAGGCTTTCCCCGATAGCTCAGTTCAAGCAGAAGCAACGGTGAAAGTGCGCGTGGGCGGCGTACTCCAACATACGGCAGCCGAAGGCAATGGCCCTGTTTCTGCCCTGGATGCAGCTCTTCGTAAAGCCTTGGTCCAGTTTTACCCACAACTAGCTCAGTTTCAACTCACGGACTACAAAGTACGGATCCTCGATGGCAGTGCTGGAACCGACGCCAAAACCAGAGTTTTGGTGGAATCGAGCAACGGTCAAGAACGTTGGACGACCGTAGGGGTCTCCACCAATATTACGGAAGCCTCCTATATTGCCTTGGTTGAAGGTTTGGAATACGGTCTATTGCTGAGTAAAAAAGGGTCCATAAGCCCCTCCGGCCTCCTCACCTTCCCCATGGAGAAGCATCGTTGAGTAGGATGTTTACGGAAGTCCCGCAAGCAAAAAGTGTAATGACCCTACTCACCGTCCAAAAACTTACCAAAACCTTTGGAGGCCTCACCGCTGTCAAAGATATCTCTTTTGAACTTGAGAAGAATGACATTTTGAGTGTGATTGGTCCGAACGGAGCAGGCAAGACCACCCTGTTCAATATGTTGACGGGGATTTATCAGCCCACGGAAGGCCAGATTGTGCTTCAGAAGGATGGTAAGCCCTGTACGTTGCAGGGCTTAAAGTCTCATCAAATCAACCAAAAAGGGCTGGCCCGGACCTTCCAAAATATTCGCCTGTTCAATAAAATGACCGTTCTCGAAAACGTGATGGTAGGACGGCATGTGCGAACAAACAATGGCCTGTGGGCCATCCTCATTCCCAATCAAAAAGCCCGCATCGAAGAAGAAGAGACTATTGAGCAGGCTATGGAAAAGCTGGAATTTGTTGGCTTAGCAGATAAAGTCTTTATTCAAGCGGATAGCCTGTCCTATGGAGACCAACGCCGTCTGGAAATCGCCCGAGCTTTAGCCACCGATCCGACGATTCTGCTCTTGGATGAACCCGCCGCAGGCATGAATCCCCAAGAAAAGAAACAATTAATCGGCTTGATCCGAAGGATTCAGGAAACAGGCGTGACGATCATTTTGATTGAACATGATATGGGTTTGGTGATGAACATCTCAGACCATATTGTCGTCATGAACTTTGGGCAGAAAATCTGTGAAGGCACCCCAGAAGTCGTTCGAGAAAATCCAGAAGTAATCAAAGCGTACCTAGGCGCATAAAGCCTACCTGCAGGCTTAAACTAGAGAAAGTGTTTTCAAGCGCCTCCATTCAGGGATATTCATGACCGAAGAACTTACCCAAATTCTGACCCTGTCTTGTTCCGTTCAAACCGTGTTAGGCTCGGACCTTCCTATTTCTGAGCAAGACCGCCAAAGCTTGGACGAGCTCTTGGCGATGACGGAAGAACAGCTAGGCCAGATGCCCCAAGAGCTGGTAGAGCAGGCCCGTCCAACCGTAGAAGATAGAGTCCAGGCCTGTGATCCTCAGGATTTATTGGCTTCCATCGTCCAGTTTGTCCAAACCTTGAATAATGAACAGGTTGAAACTCTAGAAATCCCGGCTTCTCTGGTCTTTGAGGTTTTGGCCAACAAATTGCTAGCCATTCCAGACTTGCCTGAGGATGTTACCTTACAGCTCCAACAGGGACTACAGAGCATTATTCAGGAAGTGGCTACGATTCCGCCAGAATTGCAAACGCAGATGAGAGCGGTGCTGGAGCAGGAATTCGGTCAACGCCCTCCCCAAGACCTCTTTGACCTCATGGTTCAGATGTTTGGACAACAGCAGCAGGAACCTCTCTCCGATTCAACCTAGAGATTCATCACTTCACGCTCCATCGAACTCAAGCTAATTAGGAGAAACGATCCCCGCGTTCACGGTAAAAATTTCAGCTGACTTTAACCAGTTACTATCAAACGCTCCAAGGTGCGTCGTGGTAACGATAGTTTGGACCCGGTCGCCAATAGCGTCCAGTAATTGGTTCTGACGATTAAGGTCTAATTCTGCCAGAACATCATCCAATAACAGCAGGGGTGGTTCACCGGCGACGGACTCAATCAATGCTAGCTCTGCCAGTTTGAGGGCCAGCACCAACGTCCGTTGCTGGCCTTGAGAACCAAAAAGACGAGCAGGGGTTTCATCGATAGAAAGGTCCACTTCATCTCGATGAGGACCAATCAAAGAAGTGCCCCGCATCAGCTCTAGTTTTTTCTTCTCATCAATGGCTGCTAAAAAGTCATGTTGCAGCTGGACTGGGTCTTGGGAAAGCATTGGAATTTTTGGGCTGTAGCGCACATGCAAAGCTTCCCGTCCCCCACTAATCGCCGTATGCCAGTGAATAGCCATCGGTGCCAGGCGGTCGATGAGCCGCGCCCGACGCCGCGAAATTGCTACTCCGGTCGTCACCAGTTGAGCATCCCAAAGGGCCAGTTCGTCCGGAGAAGGAGGATGCTCTGCAGCCTGTTTCAGCAAGGAATTGCGTTGTTGCAAGACTCTGCGGTATTGCTCCAAAAGATGGACATAGAGGGGCTCCAACTGCACCAAGACCCCATCCAACCAGTCTCTCCGCGATTCAGGACCACCTCGAACCAAATCCAGATCCAGGCTGGAAAAACAAACTGCATTGAGTTGACCGAGCAGGTCTGACACGCGGCGCTGGGTTGTACCGTTAATCCGAGCGGTACGCCGTCCATTGATCCGCAGCAACAGGTCCAGTTCAACCAGGCTGCCTGCACGCTCAACCATAGCTGAAATTTTGCCCTGATCTTTTTGCTGTAAGACCAGTTCACGGTCCCGACTGATGCGATAGGTTCGACCTGTGGCTAACAGTTGAACGGATTCCAGCAGGTTAGATTTACCCTGGGCGTTTTCTCCAAGAACGATAGTCTTAGGCGCTCCAAACTCCACTACTTGGTCAAGATAGTTGCGAAAGTTGCGGAGGTGGAGTTGTCTCAAAAACATGGGGAGGAATGCAAGGACGCCTATTAGCCTGTCACATTTAGAACGTAGGTGGAGAGATGCGATCGGTCGCGCCTTCACAGAGGATAGAGTTTGCGCCATCAAGCATGGCCATAATCCCTAAATCCCTACTTGAATTGCGGGGTATAATTGCCCCATGCTTGAACTTTCCAGCCGTGGTACCTACGCTCTACTTGCTGTCTTCGAATTGGCACTGGCCTATGAAGTCGGTGAGCCTCTACAAATTAAAGAACTAGCCAGTCGCCAAAATATTCCTGATCGCTATCTGGAGCAGCTTTTGGCAACCTTGCGCCGTCGGGGTTTAGTCAAAAGCCAACGCGGAGCACGGGGAGGTTATCTTCTAGCGCGGCCCCCCAATTTCATTAGCCTTTGGGAAATCATGGAGACGATTGAAGGCGAAGAATGCGAACAAACATCTCCTACCGAATCCACCCTCGAACTGTCCTTAATCCGCGAAGTCTGGACCAAGGCAACCTGCCAAGTAGAAAATACCCTGCGAACGATTAGCCTCAAAGACCTTTGCGAAAACCGAGCGCTCCGCCAAGCAACCTTGATGTACTACATCTAGCATGGGAAAATGGACTTAACTCCCAAAGAGGTTATTCAATGACCGATCCAGTGACGGTAAATTGTGCAGAAGCCTGCGTAAATGGCTGTGTTCTAGGGGACAAATGCCCTCATCTAGAAGCCGCCCAAGCTGCCCGTGAGTATATTAAGAATACAGACTGGGACACGATCATGGAGACCGCCTCTGCGTATACATCTGGAGGAAACCCGCCGGATATTGACAGTCTGATCAATCCGGACCTCAAGCGGAATGAATAGTATTTCCTTAACGGGTGACAACCTGCCTAAGAAGCTTGTTGTATGAGGGACAGAGCATAAAAGCCCCGCTGAAAATTTAGGTGTTTATGAGGTTTGAGCGCAATCAGATTCATTACCCAATCGGCCCATAATTCCATCCCATATTTCCATCGTTGCCCATATAGCCCAAGGCTAAACTCACTCTGACGTAGGGCCAAGGATACACCCTTGGACTCAAGCCAGTCAGCCAATTTGGGGCTATGGAACTCTCGGTCTCCCAGTACGAGAAGTGGATAGTTTTTAAATAGATGAAGCACTGCTTTTAATAGACGTTTTTGAGTCTTCAAATCACTGTTCCCCTCATGGTCTAAGACCTCCCAATCAGCGGCAGGGCATGCGTTCCCCAGATGACGCTCACCATGAATACGTTG
>CASBPW010000097.1 GCA_949127685.1 Candidatus Sivonenia alaskensis PMM_0068
AATGGACCCCGCGCATCAGCGTATTCCGACTTACTCTCCCAGAATTCACGAAGCGTACTTTTCGCAATAACTCTCATCCAGATCTCTTTTCGTCTTCCGAAAGAGAGGTTATACCAACGCTCCCCATATGAGATACTATCATAATGCTCCTTAAATGAGAACATATGTATGGAGCGCTCATGGAAAGTCACAGCATGGGGCGAATGGCTACTATTGAGCGTCATCAATAGCGCTCTCATAGACTAAGTTCTAGCGAACGAAATTATGTTCGTCGGGAGCGCACAGCCTCCGCCAATTCTTCCAGTAAGCCTTCGGTTTCTTCCCAGGCAATGCAGCTGTCAGTGATACTTTGGCCATATTGCAGGGGTTGTCCGGGATGAATATCCTGGCGACCGGCCAATAAGTGGCTTTCGATCATAATTCCCTGAATTCGACGGTCTCCACTCGCTAGCTGCGTTGCTACATTGCGGCAAACTATTGGCTGTTGAGCGTAGTCTTTATGACTGTTGGCATGGCTACAGTCAATCATTACACGCGCTTTCAGGCCCGCTTTCTCCATCTGTTCACTGACCTTCTGAACGTGTTCAGCATCGTAGTTGGTCGTTCCCCGACCGCCTCGAAGGATGATATGGCAGTCGGGATTGCCTCTAGTGGTAAAAATGGCAGACTGACCCTGTTTGGTGTGGCCTAGGAAGCAATGGGGGTGGGATGCCGAGACAATCGCTTCGATGGCAATTTGCAGGTTGCCGGAAGTACCATTTTTAAAACCAATCGGGCAGGATAGACCAGAGGCTAGTTCGCGGTGCACTTGGCTTTCGGTGGTGCGGGCCCCAATCGCCCCCCAGCTGACCAAATCGGTATAGTACTGCGGAGTCATCAGATCTAGAAATTCGGTACCGGCAGGAACCCCCATCTCGGCCAGATCTCGTAAAAGCTGACGACCGATGCGCAGCCCGTCATTGATCTTGAAGCTGCTGTCTAGATAGGGATCGTTGAGTAGACCTTTCCATCCGACCGTGGTGCGGGGTTTCTCAAAGTACACCCGCATAATAATCAGCAAATCATCCGCTAAGCGCTCACGAACTTTTTTGAGCCGTTGAGCATACTCGCGAGCTGCCTCAGGATCGTGAATCGAGCAGGGTCCGACGACTACCATCAGCCGATCATCTTCACCCTCTAGGACGCTTTTGATGTCCTTACGCGTCGATTGGACGGTCCAAGCGGCCTCCTCGGTGAGTGGCAGTTCTTCAAGCAGTGAGGCTGGAGAGGTTACTACCTCGGTCCAGTTAATACGTAAATCGTCCATATCGAATTTCATACAGCGTCTGCCAGTTCAATGAACAAAGCGGAGAAAGCATAGCATACGAGACGCACTTGCAAACATAAGCTGATCAGAAACGCTTGTCAGGAGAGGGTTGTGCCTGAAGCTATCTATGTTTTTTCCGGTTGCCCTAGGTATGACATAGCTGCTTTAGCATCGGCACAATCTCGTCTAGCGGAACCATCTGTTGAGAGCGGTCATTCATATTCCGTAGGGCCACAACGCCACTTTCTATTTCTCCAGGACCGAGAATCAGAACATAGGTAATTTTCTTCTCATTGGCATAGCCCAGTTGCTTGCGCATTTCGTTAGGGCTAAAGGGTTCATCACCATAGAAAATTTCAGTATGGATTCCTTCATTACGCAATTCTTTGGCCAAGCTCAAACCTAGCGTAGCCGCTCCTGGATCGGTGAAGCGGGTTACCAGCACTTCGGAAATCGGAGGCACTGTTTGCAAGAGGTCGAGCATCTCCAAGGCTGTCAGTAAGCGGTCTAGACCAAAAGAAGTGCCCACCGCAGGCAGGTCAATTTTGCCATTGGACAAGTCGTGAATGAGGCGGTCATAGCGTCCACCCCCGCCAATACTGCCTACTTTGGCAGGAGTCACGGTCTCAAAAATGGTCCCCGTGTAGTAGTCCAAACCGCGGGCTAAAGTAAGGTCCACTTTATAGTTCTGCTCTGGGATTTCATAGTCTTTCAGATGGCCCAGTACTTTCTCTAGCTCCTGAATCCCTGCTAGGGCTAAGGGAGATTGGGCAAGGAGTTCTTGAGCTTGAGCTAAAACCTCTCTGGAATTGCCCTCTAACCCAATCACCTTAAAAAGCTTTTCAACGGCATCTTTAGCGCAGTTTTTGGCCAGTAATTCCTGCTGGACTTCTTCTGGCGTAGCCTTGTCCAACTTATCCACCGCCGTCAGCGCTACTGCTTCCTGATGTTTAGGAATGCCGGACCATTGAATTAACCCAGTTAGCAACTTGCGGTGATTCATCCGAATCGTAAAAGAGGGAAAGCCAAGACTGCTCAGAATTTCAGAGCCAATGGCCACCAGTTCGGCTTCTACCAGCAAGCTCTCTGATCCAATCACATCCACATCGCACTGGAAGAACTCCCGATAGCGCCCTGCTCCTGGTCTATCGCCGCGCCATACGGGTTGAATTTGATAGCGCTTGAAGGGGCGGGACAGTTTGCGGAGCTGACGTTTGCCCTTGGGGTCCGTGGGATCCGGATAGGTTTGGTCGCCATACATCCCCATCACTCGAGAGAGGGGAACGGTGAGGTCGTAGCGTAACGCGAGGCGGGACTCAGCATCACTCAGATAATTCGCCAGGAAATTAGGCTCTTCCATGCCTTGTCTCAACTTCCCGCTACTGATTACGTGATAAATCAGTTTTTCCCCTTCTTCACCATATTTCCCCGCCAGGGTATCCCAGCGTTCAATAGAAGGTGTTTCCAGCGGCTCGAATCCGTACTTGCGGAATACCTGCTTCATGCGGTCGATGACATACTCCCGACGATTCATCTCTTGGGGCAGAAAGTCACGGGTGCCCCCCATAATCCCAAGTTCAGTCATCGGTCTACTCAGTAGAATTTGTGCAGGCTCAATTGTACCGGGCAGGGTGCTTTTCATTTAGGGAGAACTAAAGAATCCCAGTACACTAAGGAACGCAGGACCATAATTACTTATGTCTCATGTCCCTTCTGAAGAACGCTTGCGTGTAGTCCGCACGAATATTGCAGCGGTGCAAGTCATTGTGGAAACCGTGGCTGGAACCCTCGGGCCTAAGGGCTTGGATGTCTTACTGGTAGATGATTTAGGCCGAATCATTCTGACCAATGATGGAATTGAAATTTTAAGACAGCTGGACGCCCAACACCCCTGTGCCCGCTTGGTTATTCAAGCGATTGAAGCGCAAGAAACAGCGGTCGGAGATGGGACTACCACAGCAACCGTCATGGCTGGGGCTCTACTGGAGTCAGCCCTCCTGGCCTTACAAAAAGGAGTCCCGGTCAATCCGATTCTTTCTGGAATGTCCAAAGCTGTCGCGGTCGCGGTTCGTGCCCTTGAAGAGATGGCTCAACCTGTACCATTCGATAGTTCTCTTCTGCTGCAAACAGCGCTTATTGCAGCCCGTGGGGATGAAACCCTGGCTCAATTGGTAGTAGAAGGCGTGCGCACGCTGGGGCCTGAAAAACTAAAAGACCCTGAGTTTCGACTGAGTAGCGTCATTGCCCCCCGTTTAGGGCAAGCCAGTCAGCTTGTGGCAGGAACGGTCTTGAGTAAGCCTGCCCTCAATCCTCCCTTGATGTCTTGGGAAAAAGCGGGTGGAGTTTTGGTGATAGCCGATGCTCTAGAGCCTGAAAGTCTAGACCCTCAGGCTTTGGGTACAGAAAGTGGATTTAATCAGTACTTGGCCGCCCAAAACCGTTTCCGAGAAGCTCTGCAGAACCTCTCCGGCAGAGGAATTGTAGTCCTCTTAGCGGAGAAAAGTATTGACCCTGTGGCCTTAGACGTTTTGAACCAGTTGGGCGTTCTGGCCTTTGAACGGGTCAGTCGACGCGATTGGCAGCGGATTTGTCGATTCACAGGAGCTACCCCGATCACCCGTACGGCACTGGCCTCAAAAAACCTGCCTTTAGGCAAAGCCCAAGCTCGTTATTCGGGAGAACAGGCCCGCCTCCTCTTTAGCGAAGGGGCTGGAGAGCCCACGGTTACCCTCCAGGTTGGAGCTATCTCCGATGAAGTCCTCGCGGAAAATGTGCGGGTAACTACCGATAGTTGTGGAGCAGTACAGGCGGCATTGCGCATGGGTATTGTGGCGGGAGGAGGAGCAGCAGAAGTGGCGTGTCGTCCTGCCGTGCAAGAACTTTTGGAGCAAACCCAAACCTTGGAACGATTCGGCATCCAATCTGTCCTAGAGGCCTTAAGTCGCCCCTTAGAGCAGATGCTGAGTAATGCGGGTTACGCGCCGCTGGAAAAAATCGCCCAGGTTTTGGCGCAACAACAAATAGAGCAAAATCCACACTTAGGTATTGATCAAGAGACGGGGAATATCACGGACCTCTGGAAGCTCGGAATTATAGATCCAACGGAGGTAAAGACCCACGCCCTGAGGGTAGCCTGTGAAATCGCAGGCCGTGTCTTGCGGATCCAAACTATCGTACGTAAGCGGGAAGAATCTTTGTGAAACAGGTTTCATGGGTGTTGTTGGCTCTGGTCAGTCAAACTCTTTTGAGCGCAGTGAGCGCTGCCCCGTTGCCTCCTAAAAAGATAAGAGTGAGTTCGGTTCTGTCTGTGGCGCAAACCATACGTTCAGTAGCTGCTGCGCCTGCATCTGCAACCCAAGACACGCAATCAGCGGGGGAAATTCAGGTCTTTAACCAGAGTGGCACCCCTATCCAGGTAATCTTGACCCGTAAGGATGGAGCTACCCAAAGAAACTATTGGAATTTTTCCTCTAGGGAGGGCCAGGGCAAAGATATGCGTCTGAAAGTAGACGAGAAACCTTTGTTGCTCTCTCTTGGGGATGTGGTGGCGGTGATTGCCATGGATGGCTCACGCAATTTTTGGGGACCTTACCTCACGGGGCGCACCAATATTCCTCTGGTATGGGACAGCAAGAAAAAGATCTGGACATTGACGGTGCATAGGGGGGGTGAATCCGTTGCTGCTTCTCCGGCCACCGCCAACCCTGCCAAGAATGTGCCCCCTTCGACTACAACGGGCCGTAAAGGTCCTCTGCGCGTAGGCAACACCACGGATTTGAAGGTCAGGGTTGTCCTCACCAAGCGGGATGGTTCTGTAGCAGGGGCTTTTTGGGATTACGAACCGCAGGAAGGGAGTGCCGAAGGCGTGGAGTTAGCACTGGGTGAAAATCCCCTGGCGGTTCAGGAAGGCGATATCTTGATGGCTTTTAGCCCAGAATTCCCGGACCGCTATTGGGGGCCAGATATCATTGGGATTACACCAGCCCCTTTCTGGGACAACAAGCGCAAAGTGTGGAGTGCCCTGTTAAAACCTTAATCCAGCCAAGGTAATTTCTCGGGCTGGCATACCCTCCTCATTACGCCCGCCGAGGCCGAAGAATGTCATTCGATTTGTGACGTCAACATAACTGTTGGAAGACTCAAGAATTTTTACATTTCTCTGCGACCTTCTAGGGCACGGGCTAAGGTCACCTCATCGGCATATTCCAAATCTGCACCCATGGGTAGACCAAAGGCAATGCGCGTAACGCGGGTGAAAGGTTTGAGGAGTTTACCGACGTAGAGGGTGGTGGTTTCCCCTTCCACGCTGGGATTAATCGCCAGAATTACTTCCTGGATTTCATCGGTGCTGACCCGTTGAATCAGTTCCTTGATGTGGAGTTGTTCGGGACCAATGCCATCCATAGGAGAGATCAACCCGCCCAAGATGTGATAGTAGCCCCGATATTCACGGGTTTTTTCTAGCGCGACTAAGTCTCTGGGTTCAGCGACCACGCATAAAGACGCTAAATCCCGATTTGTGTTGCAACAGAGTTCACAGATGGGGTCCACCGATAAATTGAAACAGCGGGTGCAGGTTCCCACCTGTTCGGTACAGTCGATCAAAGCTTGGGCAAGTTGTTGAACTTCTTGCTTGGGTCGTTTTAGGACATGAAAAGCTAGCCGTTGAGCAGTTTTAGGGCCAATTCCAGGAAGGCGCTGAAACTGCTCAATCAAACGAGCAAGAGGGCGAGTATACATAATATTGGCCCGAAAT
>CASBPW010000098.1 GCA_949127685.1 Candidatus Sivonenia alaskensis PMM_0068
ATCTATAATCCACCGACGCCGTTGGTGGATGCTCGTGATCAATCCTTTAGTACCCTAAGTTGCTAGTGTATGAAGGACATGATGAGGCTGGTTTTCAATCACCAGAAGATTCACCATAGCTAGAAGGGATTCTAGCCTTTTAGGCTTTCCCAAGAGTGCTACCCTTTTGAACTATGCCGGTTTTCCACTCAGCGTGGACGCAGGGATTCAGCCAGGCTGATCAGATTTTGTGGATGCATGAGAATAAAGCCGTTGCGTGGGGAGTCGATGTCCGCTATGAGCATGAACGCGATAGAGACAACGAGCGGTAGAATCACAAACAAGTTGGATCCCGTTGAACTACTGCGCGCACCATAGCCGACCAACAAGTTACAGCAGATGGCGATCACTACCATCAGGGCCCATGCCGCAGGCGGAATTCGGTTCCACCAGGCAGCCTGGGTATACCCCTGTCTGTTCAGCACATCGTTCATGCCCGAAACGGCCAGCGCGATAATCGGGGTTGGCTGCGCTGCAGCGGGCGCCTGGACGGCGGACCACAACTCGTTCTGCAGCTGAGTCGTACGGGTGTTAATCTGCCGAAGCTCTTGCTCGTCACGGGCCATATAAAACAGAATACGCTGATCGAGGTAGTTCCTCAGCAGCGGACGTAGCTTCGCCGCATCGGCCACAGGCAGCAGGTCAGCCCGGACGTATTCCGTCCCGATCGCGTTGGCCTCTTCCTCCTCGTAGTTCCTGCGTTGGTCGTACCGGCTTACGGCCATCGAAAAGGTGAATCCGATCAGGAGCGAGAGCAGTGTCAGCGTAGCGGCCCGGAGTATGCTGAGGTCGTCACGTACGTCCTCGTCTAGGGCGCGCTTCTTGCTGAAAAAAAACCAGGCGATCCGCTCTGAGAACAACAGCACAATGAACGAGAGTACGAAAACAAGCAGCGGATAATCCGTCACCCTGTACATACGCTACTCCTTGTTTCGTAATCGGGTAAAGACAGAGGGCACCCGAGCAGTCACACGCCTGTCTGGTCGTGACGCCGCGATCAGCCGCCCGTGCCCAAGTTCATCTCTGCGCCCAGCCATGAGTAAAGGTACTTTCACGCGATGTTCACCCAGGGTTCGTTCGGTTTCCATTCGTTCCCCTTCACTTATGGACGGCCTTGATTACGATAGGTTTTCCACTCTTGCCAGCCGAAGGCACCGCTTTTCAGTGCAGCAGCCCGGTCACGGATGCGCTGGGCGCCGGCAATGGCTTTTTAATAATACAAGAGCAAAGGATAATCTCCACTCTCCCAACTGCTGAAGTGATTTGATCCTTAGCGTTTGTTAACCCCTTGACATCCAACAGCAGCATCCATGCCGATGAGAATGTTCTGGACTACTGGTGATGATTATCGATCGCTGAATAGGTCCCTCCATAAATGATTTGGCGAATCATGTCCCCAGCCAGGAAATCATGAGGGAAACCCAGTTCAATGTGCGTCGTCTCACTCAGCTTGTCTATTTGCTCTGGAGTCAACTGCCAGTCTAGACAACCTAGATTCTCTTGAATCTGCGATACCTTACGGGAACCAATGATCGGAATCACAACTCCTCGTTGTTGACGTAACCAGTTTAGGGCTACCTGAGAGGCTGGACGACCGATTTGCTCGGCGATTTGACCTACGGAGTTCGCGAGGTGCAGACGCTTCTCGCCGATAGCGCTGGCTTCTCCAAGACGACCCGCGCCTTCGGATGGCTTCGTTTGAGAGTATTTCCCCGTCAGAAGACCGCCCGCCAAAGGTGACCAGGCCATGACGGCGAGATCAAAGGCACGGGCCATGGGCATGAGTTCTCTCTCAACATCTCTCTGCGCCAAGCTGTATTCCACCTGTAGCCCAACGAAGGGATTCCAGCCATACCCCTGAGCTAGGGTATTCGCCTGAGAAACGATCCAGGCGGGCGCATCAGAGATTCCGATATAGAGGACCTTCCCAGACCGGACCAGATCATTGAGTCCGCGCATCACTTCCTCAACCGGAGTCATGAAATCCCAGGCATGGAGCCAGAGGATATCGACATACTCGGTGTTAAGCCGTTTGAGGCTCTCCTCCACGGAACGCATCATGTTCTTACGATGATTACCACTGAAATTCGGGTCGCCCTCTCGCATCGATAAGGTGTACTTGGTCGCCAGGACAAAGTGGTCACGGTCACTCTTAACCAATTTTCCAACCCAGGTTTCGCTTTGCCCTTGGTTGTAGTTATTGGCCGTATCGATGAAGGTACCTCCTGCTTCGGCAAAAGCTTCAAAGATTTTCTGACCTTCTTCTGGAGTAATGGCTAAATTCCAATCTTTCCAGACTTCCCCAAATGTCATGGTACCAAGGCATAATTCAGAGACTCTTAAACCACTTTTACCGAAGAGCTTGTAGCGCATAGGGTTCTCCTGTAGATAACATCACGGCAATCTCATGTTATGAGGAATCCAGCTATGTCAATCACACCTGGCTCTCATGCTGTCAAAACCTTCTTCGGTAGGGCAATGGGAGTACTATGTTTTTCTATAGGAGTTGGTCTTACGAGTTCGGCTTGGGCCCTGCAGGTGCACGGGACAACCTATTTTGAAAGGGAAGAAAGCTATGCTAGATGGGGCGGCTGCCGTTTTCCAGACTGGACAAAAAGCCTCCAAAGATAAGCAGGCTGAAGCGCTGACGGATCAGCTATATCGGCAAATCGGCCAGCTAACGGTGAGCGCGATTTTTTGCCACGCAAATTGGGAAAATGAGCTGCAACCAAAGAGGGGCAATGCTCTGCTTATCAGCTTATCGGGGCTGAGCTTGGAGTTTTAGCAGGGTAATGCAAGTCATCAACCAGAGGAACCCGACGGCATAGCCTGCAAGCACATCGCTGGGCCAGTGAACGCCCAAATACAGACGGCTCAAGCCAATTGCAGCAATTAAGCCAACGGTAGCTGTGTAAATCGGACGGGAAAATTTGGGAAACTGACTTGCCAGAAGATAGGCCAAAAATCCATAGATCACCATAGCTCCTAAAGCGTGACCACTCGGGAAACTGAAGGATTTCTCGGTGATCAGGTAAGTCCAAAGAGTAGGGCGGGGCTTAGCGAAGAAAAGCTTCAATCCTACGTTTAGAATCAGAGCACCGAGAGAGGCAATCGCAAACAGTTGTGCTTCGGTACGCTTTTGCTTCCACCATAACCAGCCTAAACTGCCGATCACCACTCCAACGATGAAGCCGGGATTGCCCAACTGAGTCAGCTCCAGCATGACCCTATCTAATCGAGGATTTGCCCGCTGATGAATCTGGACCAATAAGGTTGTGTCCACACTGAATGCCTCTTTTTCCCATACTTCCTGGAACAGCTTACTTAAGCCTAAGAGGAGCACCATGCAGACTACCAAACTAACCGTTCCGATGGCGGCCATCAAGGAGGCGAGATAAGGACTAATGTGTCGAGTCCAGAAATGAATCAGTTGTCTCATGATCAATGGGTCATGGGTATAGTGATCGCAGCATAGCCATTCGAGGTCAAGAGCTGAAAAAGCTAATAGTCGGCAAATTTTTTAGAACCTCATTATTTATAGTCGAAAACGTTCGAGGAATATTGGTGTGAAATTATTCAAGTATCTATGATTTGAATAATTCTTTAGCCTTCGCTATGGTGGCGCCACATCAGCTTGAACAGTATTGAGTCAATAGCTCCTGGATGAGTTGTGCGTAAGGCTTTTTTGCGCTGGCCAAAACAACATGCTCCTAGCGCCGTCCCCCAAAATAGAGCCCAACCCACCACGAATAATTTGTCGGCCCCTCTGATTATCGGCGGCACGGACGGCACTTTTCGCCATGGATGCCCAGATATCATCTGCTTGACACCCCTTAGGTTGCTTCTGCGAGACTGCTGATGCTTGCGCTGTCTGTTCCCCGCGAGCCTTCAGTATTTCGTAGGCAGATTCGCAGTCAATCTCCTTCTCGTAATGCCCCTAGCTTGTAAATTTTTTCAGGAAAGGGTTTCATGAGAATTACTACCTTATGCCCATGAAATCCTATGAATTAGGGCACTCTAAGGCGTAATGCTTTGCAGCCCAAACTGGCACTGTGCTAGGCCAGGTTATACTTTCTAGCTTCATTCTTGATTTAGTGGACTTTTGACAAAACGGATTTCTGAGATTAGATAAACATCGGTCGAGCCCTATAGCGATTCTCTGTTCAGGTACCTTGAGCATCTCAGAAAGCCTTATACAGCCTCATTTATGAGGCACCTCATCCGAACTGGTCTTGTACATTTCTGAGAACTGCTCCCGAAGTTGCTTGAGCTTTGGTAAATCATTCACCACAACGTAGGGATAACTTGGATTGCGAGCAATGAAGTTCTGATGGTACTTCTCAGCGGCATAAAAACTGTTCAAGGGAACCAGCTGGGTCACGATGGGCTGAGGGAATAGGTGAGTTTTGTTGAGTTGACTAATGTACTCTTGCGCGGCTCGCTGCTGCTCACTATTAGCAAAAAAGATCACGGAGCGATACTGCGTACCCCAGTCAGGCCCTTGCCGATTCAACTGGGTCGGGTCATGCGCTACCAAAAGGAAAACCTTCAGGAGCTGATTGTACGAGATCTGCGATGGATCAAAGGTAATTTTCACTGACTCCGCGTGGCCCGTTTGCCCGGCACTGACGGTCTCGTAGTTTGCCGTCGCTGCCTTGCCGCCAGCATAGCCAGAGACGACCTCGGAAACGCCTTTGAGATGCTCGAAGACTGCTTCCACGCCCCAGAAACATCCCCCAGAGAAAACGGCTGTCTGTTTTCCCTTCGACGTAGCAGCCGGAATATTGGCTGCGGCTGCGGGAGGCATCGTCGGGGAAACACTGCATGCCAGTAGAGCAGCGCTCAACCCAAGGATGGATAAGCTGTGCCCCCAAGAGCGGAAAAAAAGAAAAGTCTGAATTGCCATAGTGTCGTCAAGTCCTCTGTTGCTCTTCTGATTAATATACGGCGACAGGCCTCGAACAGATTGGATAAAACACCATAGCCACTTCTATGAGTATTTAAACCAGTTTTGTAACTATAGAGGGTTTGCATCTATTCAAAAGCACTTTCATCTTCGTTGGGATCCTCACTATCTAGTCTATCCAAAATTGTCTGTGCTGCCTGAAGTTATCACTGCTCTTCGAGCTGATTCAGGGGACCGCCTACTGAACTACCTAAAACCAGACCCATAGAGAATAAGTGTTAGGTTAGTTTTAGAAGCATAAGAGTAGGTGTAGGCAAACAATGTACTTTTCCTTCGTCTACAAAACTTTGCATCGAGTCTTAGAACCAGCATCCCCAAGTTGTCTTTGGACTGGGGTTAGAGACTCGCCGGCTATCGCGCTGACCTTTGACGATGGTCCTCATCCGCAGTACACACCACAACTGTTGCAGATCCTGAAAAAGTACAGCGTCTCTGCCAGCTTTTTCTGGCTCGGAACTTGTGTTCAAAAGTCCCCCGATGTTGCCAGAGCAGTCTATGAAGAAGGCCATTGGATTGGCTTGCATGGCTATGACCATCACCCCTTTATCCAGATGAAGGCCAGCGTTCTCAAAAATAATTTGGAGCGCACTCAAGCGGTCATCGCTCAAGCCTGTGGGATAGACCTTGCTCAAGTGCAGAAGGAAGTGACCGATGTCCGCCCACCGAATGGAGTATTTACATCCCATACCCTAGACCTGTTGCAGCAATGGAGTTACCGTCCTGTCATGTGGAGCCTAATTACAGAGGATTGGACTCAACCTGGACTTTCTGTGGTGGTGCAGCGTGTCCTTCAACAAATTAAGAATGGTTCCTTGATTGTCTTGCATGATGGATATTACGGAGGGGGGCAAGATGTTGCAGCTATAGCAGATCAGTTGATTCCCTGTTTGCTAGAGCAAGGATACCAGTTCATCACGGTAGATAGACTTTGGAAACAGAAATTTGCAAGCTCGTCTTAATAACCTCCAGCACTCAACCGTTGGGTGAGAGATTTTCAGAAAACTTCCAAACAATCCTCTTCCTAAAGAGGAAAACTGCGCTTGAGCGCCGCAGGAGTGTTTTTCAGAAGCCATTGAGCGGCGGACACATCCCCTTCATCCCAAGCCAAATGCTCGATAGTAGTTAGGAAAAGTTCTGCTACTCGGTCACCGCGCATACATTTTTGCAATTGAAGGATGATACTTCTGGCCTGATCAACGTTACGGGCTCGAATCGCGCTGGCTAGTGCATCTGTCGGCATAGTGCCTTCCTTTGATTCATGCTTATTTTTAGCATGTCTGGTCGGACAGAGGGGGCTTTTTACTGGCTTTGTTTACGCTGGTTAGAGAATGTTTAAAAATAGATAACTTCAGTTACAAATAAGTGCGTTTTTGTGTCTAGTCTAAGGCCCAAAATAATTATAGATAGATACTTCTCTATGATAATAACTGGATAGATTGATTTTTATCTAACATACTGGGATGTAATCTGTAAAGAGGTAAAGTGTCTAACTTTAAACACGTGGGGACAAAATGAAAGAAACAGGTACATCCGTTTATCTCTCTAGAAGAAGCTTGGTCAAGGTGGCAGGAGTGAGTTTGATGGGCGCTGGAGCCCTAACCGCAGGGCTTGTGAGAACTGGCGCTATGGCAGCTGAAACCGCTAGTCCCCAGAACAGCATCACTCCTGATGAGGCCCTGAAGAAATTGATGGAGGGCAATAAGCGTTTTGTGGGGGGGGAAACCATAATGCCCAACCGTTCGATGGCCCGCGTACGAGAGTTAGCCAAGGGGCAAAAGCCTTTCGCTGCTTTCCTGAGTTGTGCTGATTCTCGGGTTCCGGTCGAAATTCTTTTTGACCAAGGGTTTGGGGATGTATTCGTATGCCGCGTAGCTGGAAACACCGCTACGGCAGAAGAGACCGGCAGTTTGGAGTTTGGTGCTGCAGTGCTAGGAGCCAAGGTATTGATGGTTCTGGGACATGAATACTGCGGAGCGGTGAAAGCCACACTGGCAGGTAAAGAGGTACCGGGTTCGATACAAGCAGTTTTAGATCCAATCAAGCCAGCCGTTGCTATGCTCAAGGACAAAAAAGCAAAAGGAGCCCTGGATGAAGCTATTGCCAATAACGTTAAGCTCCAGGTAGCCAAACTCAAAGAGTCTCCACTGCTGAGTTCTTTGATCAAAGAAGACAAGCTGAAAATTGTCGGCGCGGTCTACGACCTAGACGAGGGCAAGGTAACGCTGTTGACTTAAAGATCCTCCCTCAACCTCTCTCCCTCCACATACTGGGCGGAGTGAGGAGCCGCTTTTGCAACTATGACTTGATTACAGTGAGCGCACAGCCTGCTTGAGACAAAAGATTCCAGATTTCCTGATTTATCTATGAATAAGCGATTAGGCTTCTCTAATTTTAAACCATTGGGGGTCTCTACCTATCGGGACTTCACTCTAAATCGATAGGCTTTTTCAGGGGTTGATTGCCAAACTGGAAATGCATTTTGAGGTCCACTTTTGCCTGGGTTAGAGCTTCAGCCAGTTTGTCTGGGTCTTTCCCTCCCGCTTGGGCAAAGTTGGGCCTTCCGCCGCCGCCACCGCCACAGATCTTGGCAATCGCACCGATGAATTTTCCCGCTTGCAGGCCAGTGGCCACCACTTCTGGGCTGAAATTCGCCACTAGAGAAACTTTTCCTTGGGGCGTAGAACCTAAGAACACGGCTCCAGCCTCCATTTTTTGGAGGAGTCGTTCTGCCGCGACTTTAAGGCTTTCTGGATCCGTATCTCCTAAAGAAGCTACTAAGACCTTATGACCGTTGAGCACTTCTACTTGAGAAAGCAGCCCATCCGCCTGGAAGATCGCCATTTGGCCCTTAAGCTGTTCAATAGTCTTTTGGGCTTGCCTGAGTTCCACTTGCAGCGCCACCATCCGCTGCGGCAGTTCTTCTACAGGCACCTTCAGCTCTTGGGCCAGGGTTTTGGTCACTTGGTCTCGAACAGCCAGATATTCAAAGGCGCCCATGCCGGATACCGCTTCAATCCGGCGGATACCCGCAGCCACGCCTGATTCACTAACAATCTTGAATAGGCCCAATTCCACGGTGTTTCCCACATGGGTACCGCCACACAGTTCCATACTGACGCCAGGCATATCAATGACCCGTACTACATTGCCGTATTTATCCCCAAAGTTCGCCACTGCTCCGTTTTCTTTAGCCTGAGCCAAGGGCATCACTTGGATATCTAAGCGATGGGCTTCGACAATCCATTGATTGATAGTGGTTTCGACTTCATGGAGTTCTGCTTCGGTCAGCGCCCTCGGGCAATTAAAGTCAAAGCGCAATCGGTCGGGAGCGACTAATGAACCGGCTTGAGCGATGTTTTCATCCACCACTTTTTTGAGGGCGGCTTGCAGCAAGTGGGTTGCGGTGTGGTGAGCTTGGGAACGCCTTCTATGACTACTATCCACCTGAGCAGTGACCTCATCCCCTACCGTCAAGATTCCTCGTTCCACGCGGGCATAATGGAGGAATAGATCTCCCTGTTTCTGGACATCCAGGATGCGCACCAAAACCTCAGCCCCAGATAGATAGCCTTGGTCTCCCACCTGACCTCCCGATTCCGCATAGAACGGAGACTGGTCCAAAATCACCTGGATTTCTTGCCCTGCTTCTACCTGTTTCAGGCTAGAAGACTCCGGCAATCCCAGCATAGCCAAGACTTTTGCTGGAGCGGTTAAGTGCTCATAGCCGATAAATTTAGTTTGCTCAATTCCAGTCAATTCTCCTTGAGCCGCTTTCGTCAGGTCAATGGCAAACTCTTCGCCACTGCTGCTTTGGTTGAATTCAGCAATCAGCCGTTCACATTCAGCTAAATCTACAGTAAATCCCTGTTCCCCCGCGATTTCCAGGGTAAGTTCCACAGGGAAACCATAGGTCGTATAGAGATCAAAAGCATCTTGCCCTGAGATTATCTTGCTATCTGTATGGCGTGCCATCACTTCTTGTAGCAGTCGTTCTCCCCGCTCCAAAGTCTGTCCAAACTGCCGCTCTTCCAGTTGGAGATTTTGCATAATCCAATTTTGTTTTTGCACGAGGTGCGGGTAGACATCGGAGGCCCCATCTATCACAACCTGCGCTAGAACGGGCGTGAAGGAACCCGTAATCCCTAACTGTCTTCCGTAGCGAATGGCCCGACGCAATAACCTCCGTAGGACATAGCCTCGCTTAAGATTGGAAGGCGTCACCCCATCGCCAATCAAATGCACCACTGCACGCATGTGGTCACCGATAACTTTCATCGCCCGCTTTTGGGTTTCGGTGGCGGTTTTGTACTCGATGCCTGCGAGTACGCCCGCTTTGTGAACAATCGGGAACAACAGATCGGTTTCGTAGTTGTTGTCTACCTTTTGCAGCACTTGAGCCATCCGTTCCAAGCCCATACCTGTATCAATATTCTTCTTGGGTAGTTCCGTCAGGCGCCCCTGAGCATCCTTATTTTTTTCCATGAAGACCAGGTTATAGATTTCTAGGAAACGTTCATCATCTTCCAGATCGATGGATGCGTCCCCCAATTCGGGTTTGAAATCGAAATAAATCTCCGAGCAAGGCCCACAAGGTCCGGTAGGTCCTGACTCCCAAAAGTTATCAGCCGCTCCCATACGAATGATGCGCTGGGGAGAAACGCCCACTAAATCCCGCCAAATAGCTTCGGCTTCATCATCCTCTTCAAAAACACTAACGACCAGACGCTCTGGCGGCACTCCAAATTTTTTAGTGACTAATTCCCAAGCCCACTGAATCGCTTCTTTCTTGAAGTAGTCGCCAAAACTGAAGTTGCCCAGCATTTCAAAAAAAGTATGGTGCCGCTTGGTCCGTCCTACGTTTTCAATATCATTGGTACGGATGCACTTTTGAGATGTGGTGGCACGCGGAAAATCGGGCTCCCGCTGCCCCAAAAAAATCGGCTTAAAGGGAAGCATGCCCGCAATAGTAAGCAACACGGTCGGGTCTTCCGGCACTAGGGAAGCACTACCCAGTCTTTTATGGCCTTGGGATTCAAAAAACCGAAGAAAGGTTTCACGGATTTGAGCACCCGATAGTGAAGTCAACATGGGTATGAATATTGGAGATGGTTCTCTATTTTATCGTTTCTGTCCTCCCTCTTTGCCGGGAGATCCCGTTTGTGTTTAATTTGGCCTACCCACTGAATGACTGATTCAGGAGAGATGTTAGGCTCCTGGCTGTGCAACGCTACTTCATTTTTCTCTTGGGAGAATCTCAAAAGCTAACTCACGTCGATAGAAACATGACAGGCTTTGCCTGCGTTCCTAACAGCCTATTGGATATTCCCCAAATCGACTTTAAACGCTATCGCTAGGATCTATGTCCACAGAGGGCTTAAGTCCAAACTAAACCCCGGTAGAACTTCTTCCCCTGCCAGCCTAACGGGTGATTTTAGAACTTCTACCTCTTGGCCCAATCGGTATATCTCTACCTGCTGGTTTTTGGGGTCTATCAACCATCCCAGGCGAACCCCATTAGCGATATACTCTTGCATCTTAGTTTGCAGAGGCTTTAGGGCATCGGTCTGGGACCTTAGTTCTACTACAAAATCAGGAGCCAAGGGTAAAAACTTAGCAGGGTCTGCATTCAATGCCTCTAGCCTGTCCCTGCTGACCCAGGAAATATCAGGTGAACGGTCTGCTCCATTGGGAAGTTTAAAGCCAGTAGAGGAGTCAAAAACCTTACCTAATCGGGATTGGCGGTTCCAGATGACAAAATCTGCGCTGAGTTCAGCGTTTTTATTTCCGGTTTCCCATCCCGTGGGTGGCATGATTATAAGTTCTCCGTGAGCAGACCGCTCAAAGCGTAGGTCACGGTTGGCGCTACAAAGCTCAAAGAACTGTTCATCGGTAAGTCTAGTGGATTTCACATCTAGGGTAAGGCTATCCATGGCCGTATTTACTCTCGTGTACTTGGATTATATCCGGTGCCTTCTCTGCCAATAAGCAAAGATTCGGGGTCTCTTCACTCAGGCGTAATAAAATTTCTCGGATTTCTCCAGGCCCAAACTGTTTTTCACTCACTAATACTCTGCGTCCTGGGTGTAGCGACTTCCCCAAGAGGCAGAGAGTTTAATGCTCTACAGCTCAGGGTATAAGATTGTTGAGACCTGCTTCTGCGCAGCATCCGCCGCGCAAGAAGTTGACTTATTGGTCGGGGGATGTTTATATGTACCAAATCTTAAAAAGGTGAATACCTCTAGCTCGGGAGAACAGATCTGGGCAGTCGCCGATCACATACAATTAGAGCTAATACTCCTCCTCTCTAGCGCCATGCAAATTGTCCTGCCCCCTGACGTAGAAGCCCTTGTGCAGCGTCAACTCACTAGCGGCAAATACAAGAGTGCGCTCGAAGTCATCCTCGCAGGTGTTCAACTTCTCGAACAGCAAGAAGACATTTACAAAGGACGACTGCAAGAACTGCAACAAGAAGCCCGAATTGGATGGGAAGCCTCGCAGCGTGGTGAAGTGGTGGATGGCACTGCCGCAATGGCACAAATTCGGGCTAACCTGCGATCGCGCTACGGTACCTCCGAATTGTGACCCCTCAATTCCGGCTCACGCCACCTGCGATTCAAGACATCGAGCAAATTGCAGACTACATCGCCCGTCAATCAGGGTTCGATCAAGCAGATCGCTTCTTAAGCAAGCTCGACCATAAATTTGTTAAAATCACTCAGTTCCCAAATCTCGGACGAAAGCGAGACGAAATCTTGCCAGGTCTACGCAGTCTCTCGATGGATCAATATCTCATCCTTTATATGCCTATTGGACAGGACGTAGAAATCTTTCGAGTTGTCAGTGGCTATTGTGATTTGTCAGCCCTATTCACCAATGCTGAGGATTAGATTCAATCCAATGTGCGATCGCACTCAATTGTTCAGACCAGCGATCGCACTATGCTAGAGTCAATGAAAGTTAGGGTTCCCTTTGGCTGATAGATTACGAATAAGCTTAACAGCATTCAATCTACTATCCCCAATCTCCTAACGTCCTAATAAGTCTATTCTGCATTGAAGATCTTATATCGCGTTTTCCAAGCCGCTCGAAGGAACTGCAAAATCTTCCGGCGTTGAGGGGTGAGATTAGTGATTTGTTTGTGTCCTAGCACAATCACCAGATGGACTGCCTGAAAGCACTGAAATACCCAGCGCATGGTTGGCGTATCGGTCAACTTACTCAGTTGATTGGGAATTCCCGTTTTTAGCCTCACTTAAGGCTTGCCGTAGCTTGGTAGCTTGCGTTGAGCGAACGTGTAAACCAACAGACACAGTGACATCACCATGATCCGCTGGCGGGACTTGAGGAAGACACTGGAGGTAAAAAATAGAGGGTCTTTGAGGAAGCGAAAGCCCCGTTCGCTCGACTGTTGTTTTTAGTATTCTGTTGACTACTCAGGCTAATGTTTGCTCCGTGATGCTGAAACGCCCTGTGCGGAACCGCTTGCAGGGTGGTGTGGGAGGGGGAATTGGTGAGGATTCTCTCTATCCCGATTAGGCCGCTTTGAAATCATGCTTTTGGCGGAGGGAACACTCCAAGTTGCATCATCAACCCGAGCGTATCCATGATGATGCGGGTCTCCTTGATTTTGCCGTCCTGCAACCGGTCAATCACCGTGCCCCAGACCTTTACGGGTCGGCCCGTGGCGGGCACGCCGAGAAATTCTTCCCGGTGTGTGCCAGTCCATTCGAAGCGGGTCAAAACCTTGTCGCCCTCGGCAATCTGCTCCTCGACTGACCAGTGCATATCTGGAAATCCAATCCGCATCCCGCGTAGGACATCTTTCAAACCTTCCAGGCCAGGACCTTGGCCAGGAAAAGGAACTTGCTCCACCATGTCGTCCCAAAAGAACTGTCCGGTGGCTTCGATATTCCCTCGGTTCAGAACTTCCTCGATGAAGCGGCGAATAGTCTGGCTGTTATTTTGCATTTTGTTGTTCACCTGTTAAGAGCATGCGCTATGCGGCCCAACTATTACTTAGACTGAACTATTCTGCCTAATCCGCCTATTTGGGTGATTAGGTGGAAATTGTCAGCCTAATAATCGCTTTTTTTAAGGATGCAGTCATGCTTACGTGCAAAATCTTAATCACCTAGTTCAGGGTAATGATTCATGACCCACGAGACAATTTATGCAACCTCCAGCAAAAAACTCCTTGACCAAGTGTGCGATGTAGTTTGGCTCAAAATTATTCCCTCAAAACTGAAAAAAGTTATGTCAAGCAAGCACTATGAACAATTTTCCGCTTTCGTAAAGACGCGGTGCGGCACCACAATATAGCCCTCGTGCCTATTACCCAAAACCTGATTACGAGCCACCCCCCAGTACCACCAGTAAGCACCGACATAGGCACAGAGAATGCCGTCCAACTGGTCTTCCAAGGCTTTCATCTCAACGCCCTTCGCAGGAATAGTGGGCAAAGAAGACAAAGAGAGCTTAGGCGTGTGGACGGTCAACTCTTTCAAAATTAGACTGCGATAGCGTTCCAGCTCCGGTCGGCGCTCCGCTAAGGGGCCTTTTTTGTACTTGAGAATCCGTGACAAATCGAACAGATGAACTATGGCCGGATGGGGAAAGCACTCTATTTGATAACGTCCTGGTCGTAAGGGTTCTATAGTATCCGCATGATTGAATTTCCGAGCTTCTAAGGCTTTGCCTAGGGCCACTGTCCGTTCGGCAAAAGGTCGTTGCAAGTTGGCCGGATAGCACCCTGCATGATATTTTCCGAAATAGCTATGGGTCAGCTTATCGGGCAGACGCATTCCAGTTGCATTGGGAATAATCGTAGGGGCATCCACTGCAACTAAAGCAGGTCCATCTCCCGCCGTCCGGTCCACCCAGGCCAAAATCTGATCAAGCGGCTGATGACGAACCATTTCTAAGAGCGTAAGTTGTGCTCCATCCCATTCCAGTGCTGCCAGACCACTAGGCCCCGTTTGCCAGCCAAAATCGATCCCTAAAAACTTCACTAAGCAGCTCCGCAGCATCGTTCTAGACTTCTTCCAGATTCACCTTGTCACATCAACTGCAGTAACTCTTCTGTGGAGAGCTTACCACTCATCTCCGCGCCTTCCAGCAGGCTGTCGGCTAAATCTCGCTTGTGTTGATGTAAATTCACGATCTTTTCTTCAATCGTATTCTTGGACACTAGGCGGTAGATGGTGACCGGACGGTGTTGGCCGATGCGATGGGCGCGATCGCTGGCTTGGTCTTCCACCGCCGGATTCCACCAGGGGTCCATGTGGATGACGTAATCAGCAGCCGTAAGATTCAGCCCCGTACCGCCTGCCTTGAGACTAATCAAAAAGACATCTCCCTCCCCAGCCTGGAAGGCATCGACCCGTTTTTTACGCTCCGCAACCGGAGTGCTCCCATCCAAATATTGGTAATGAATCTTTTGCCCGTCCAGATAGTCTCGAATCAGGTGCAAATGACCCACGAATTGACTAAACACCAGGGCCTTATGGCGGTTCTCGAGAAGCTCCTCCAACACCTCACCGAAAAGTTGCAGCTTGGAGCTGGGAAGGGTGATATCCGGCGTGACCAGACGCACATTGCAGCAGGCGCGACGCAGTTTCATGATTTCTGCCAGCACTTGCAGATGTTTGGCCCCGGCCGTAGCATCACTTTCGGATAGCTTCGCTAACGCTTCTCTGCGCAACGCTTCATAAAACGCCATTTCCTCTTGGCTCAGATCCACCTGTAGCAGAATTTCGGTACGGGTCGGTAATTCCTCCAGCACCTGACTTTTGGTCCGGCGTAGTAAAAACGGTTGAATCAGTTTTTTCAGTCGGACGCGTGCCTGCTTATCACCGTATTTCTCAATCGGGGTGGCAAAGTGTTCGTTAAAGTTTTCCAGCGAACCGAGCAACCCTGGATTGATGAAGCGGAATAAGTTCCATAGTTCACCGAGGTGATTCTCGATCGGCGTCCCCGTAGTAATCAGTTTGAAACTGCTTTTTAGATTCATGGCCGCCTGCGATCGCTTGGTGGCGTAGTTTTTTATGGACTGTGCCTCATCCAGGACAACGGTTTGCCATTGCACCTTTGCCAGCATCCGCGCCACTTCTTCCTGCTGCAACAGACCATAACTGCACACCAGCATGTCAAACGGTTGTAGCTGATCCAGCACCTTTTGACGCTCTCCACTGCCCAATTGAATCACCTTGAGCGTAGGGGCAAACCGCTGGGCTTCACTCACCCAATTCATGCCTACTGAAGTCGGTGCCACGATCAGGGTTGGACCTTCGGGCGCACGGGTGAGGATAACGGACAACGCTTGCAAGGTTTTACCAAGTCCCATGTCATCGGCCAGACAAGCACCCACACCCCAATGGGCGAGCCGCGCCAACCAGCGAAAGCCATCGATCTGGTAGTCGCGCAACTCCGCCTGAAGCGTGGAGGGCAACGTTGGTTCCAGGTTCTGAATTTCCCGAAGCCGCTGGATATGGGCCTTCCAGTATTGGTCGGCTTTGAGTGCTCCGACCTCGTCCATCCAGTCTTCCATCGCCAAGGCGGCAAGGGGGTGAAGGCGAAGTTCTTTTCCTTGTTTTTCAGAAAATACCCTTAGTTCATCAAGGCGTTTGCGAAATTCCTGGGTCAACGCCAAGAATTGCCCGTCACCGAGGGGAACAAAGCGGCTGGGGGTTTGCGCCAGCAACTCCATCAGTCGCTGCATGTCTAGCACCAGATTGTCGTCCACTTTCAAGGCACCACTTGCCGCGAACCAGTCGTTCTGGCGCTGAATCTTCAACTGGAAATCTTTGAGATTTACCTGGTGACTGACACGTAGTTTCTCGCCTTCGGGCCATTCCAGAACTACCGTGTCCCCCAGGGCTTGCAGTTCCAGTAGCAGTTCCAAGCAGTCCTCTGGATCTTCCACCAGCCATTCCCCAGCCTGTTCTGACTGGCGGGCCAAGGTAGGACAAGCTGCCACAGTAGTATGAACGAGTTGTTTCTCTACACGCAGATTGCGAGTGGTTTGCAGCCGCTTGCCGTCGATCTCCGCAATAACGGTTTCGCCTCCGGTGCCGGGGCGGTAATATGGCCCCCCCTGAGCGAAAGGACGAGTCAGCACCGCTACTTTTAGCCCTACCCCAGCGGGCAACAAATGAATATGGGGTTTTGTCTGTGCAGGCACCTCTTCTGCACTGGTCACACCACCGCCAATATCGGAATGGATGGTGAGTATCCCAGAGACAGCATTAATCGCTGCCAAGACCCGCTCTTTAGCGCTGGCAGGTACTTCCAGACGATTCTGCTTGCCCAGAATCTCAGCAATGCGCCGATGCTCGGCGGTGATCTCAAGGACGCGAAGCCGGGTTGGGGCTTCTTTAACAACGACAATCTCCTGATTTCCTTTGAATGCGGGAGAAAATTGCAAGGTTAACTGATCTTTCTTGCTCTTTTTCACCAGCAGCTCGGGTTCTCCTTTCACGATTTCGACGCGCGTGGTCGGGGCATCTTCCCAGAAGACCAACGGATGTCCAATCAGAGCGGCGAGGGCCTTTTCCCCAAACGTATATTCGATTTTTCCCCAGCCATAAGCATCAGAGTGGGCTTTGATCTGAGAACAAACGCGTAGATCCTGAGCAGTGAGATAGCCAATCTCATCCGTATCGTTTTTAAGTCGTTTGAGCGCGACAGGGCGACCTTTGCTCCACTCCCCTTTGGCCTTAATCGTTTGCTCTCGAGGATGCAGTAAGCAGTCTCCGGATTGAAAGGTGACAAACCAAGCTAGGCGTTGGATCGTCTCCGGTTTTGCGGTTCCTGACGATTGCACGTTGGCCAGGGCATTCAAGCATAGTTCCCAAGCCTCCTGTGGCTGGATCAAGTCCACTAGAGGGCGGATGCCGCTATTTTGACGGAGCGCCATTGCCTGTTTACCATACTTTTCGGGTTGGATCCGTGACAGCAATTCCATTGCCTCCATCGCTAACCAGTGGTAACCCACAGCCTCGGCTTGCTCATAAAAGGGTGCAATTACTTTAGGCACATGGATTTTTGCTTGATCGCTATCAACCCAGTAGAGGCATAAAGCCCACAGCAATATTTCTAAACTGTTCTGCCCTAAGTGGGGAAAGACATGGAGCACCCATTCCTTTTGGGAAAGATCTCCCCGCTGGATTTTCACCACACTTTCTAGCACTGCATAAATTGGGCTAAGCCAATGTTCTGATTGACTAGCAAGCTTGGCATACCCTTCTGCTTCGCTCAGGCGAGTGGCCGTCCCGTCCTTTAGGAGCGCTAGAACAAAAAACAGTCCACTCATGGACTGAAAGTATATTTTCCGTTTACCTGTAGCCTTCTTCAGTAGCTGCAAGGCGGCAGTATATTGTGCGATGGCGTCCTCGTTATCACCCCGCAGAAAAGCTAACCATCCCCGGAGGTTAGTAGAATCAACGCGGTATCCTTCATATCCTTCAGAAGGGGACTCAGGAATCTGTTGAGCTTCCTCAAATCTGCCCCTCAGGATCAGTTGCTCTGTCAACAGGATGGGCTGCCAATCAGGGCCTTTGTGCGGTCCGGCCCAGTCTTCCTGAAGCAAGGAAAAAGCTTCATCAGCGGGAGTTAATCCCAGCATTGAGCCAGATAGGATACTGACTAGCACGCGCTCATACAATGCTGGAGGCAAGGTGCGGAACCAATCGGGATCAAAGGGGTTATTGAGTACCCGTTGATAAAATAGATCAATCGAGATCTGGTCCCTTGAATAGTTGTATCGATAGTAATCTGTAAGCTGTTTCTGGACAAACTTGATGTCCTGGCGGTAAATCCCAATCCGGACTTCGCGCATTAATTGGTGTTCACCCTTGAAACGGCGAGCATCGTTCCAGAGAACCTGAATAGGTAGTCTCTCCTGGACCACGGTAGCTAGTGTTTCAAAGTGTCCTGCCTTTACGGCATCGCGCGTAGCAATCTCTACCAATAGTGGATGGCACTGAAGACCTTGCCCATTTTCTTGAACCAACAAGCCCGATTCCAATAATCGATCAAGATAAGGTTTGAGCGTTTGCGGGGTGAAAGGCTTACTGCTTTCATCTTGCGCCCCAGTCTGATTCAAACACCTTACAAATGCAGTTTTACTAATCGGCTCATAAATCACCGAAAACACTTGCACCATCATCTGTTCCAGCGATGACAACTTGTGGTATTCCTCAACCACTTGTCTGCGGAGCTTTACAGTGTTCGTGTTGGAATCAATCATGATGGGCTCGGGGTTGGTTTGGTAGCTCTTAATGAAGTCACGATAGCAATGTTTGCAGGAGGGAGGGGTTTTTGAGCCCTCGGCTAAAAGAATCTCCGGAATACGGCTGTGCCTGAGATGACTTAGAAGGCTAGAGCTAACATAATAATAGCTGGTTACATAATTGGCCTTGCAACTCATAAGCTCCTCCTCCTGTTAGGAAAATAAGGGCAAAAGGACACCTGGTATCCATTCGACAAGTTGCAGGCGAAGTTCTTTTCCTTGTTTTTCAGAAAATACCCGTAGTTCATTGCAAACATTAGGCACAACAGAAAATCTCACCGATGGGGAGCTTTAAGCATTATTTTTAGAAAACTTGCCACACCTCGCCGCATTATTTGAGCAGCATGCATATATTGAATTGGGTCGCGATTCTATCACTGTTCATCAATGAAGAGTCATCTTAATGAGTCCAGGAGCACCAATTTTTGAACTGAAAGGAGTTACTCATCAGTTTGGGGGCTCTGTGGCTTTGAGTGATATCAACCTGCAGATTTATCCCGGAGAACAGGTGGCGCTGATAGGACCGAGTGGTGCGGGTAAAAGTACGTTGATTCGTCTTTGCAATGGCACGCTTTTGCCGAGTCAGGGGGAAGTTTGGGTTTTGGGACAGAACCTGAGTCATCTCCGTACCGAGGCTCTGCGTCAAACACAACAAAAGATTGGCACGATCTATCAGCAGTTTCAGTTGGTAGATAGTCTGCGGGTCATTCACAACGTCAATGCCGGACATTTAGGCCGCTGGTCTTTTTTCAAAGCCTTGACCTCTTTGGTTTGGCCTCTGGAAGTGGAAACGGCAAGGGCGGCGCTGGCGCAAGTCGGAATGGCAGAAAAACTTTATGCCCGTAATGACGAGCTTTCCGGTGGACAACAGCAACGAGTTGCTTTGGCACGGGTATTGGTCCAAGACCCGCTGGCAATTCTCGCCGATGAACCGATTGCTAGCCTGGACCCCGAACGTAGTCGAGAAATTATGGATTTGCTGCGGGACTTAAGTGCAAAAACAGCCAAAACTTTGGTAAGTAGTCTCCACGCCGTCGAGTTTGCTCATAGTCACTATCAACGGGTCATCGGTCTCAGACAAGGACGCATCTTATTCGATAGCCCCACCGACCAAGTTTCGGCAGGGATGATTGAAGACCTGTATAGGCTTGGACGTTAAGTTGGGGGATGCCAGCCACTTATGGTCCAGCGCCAGCGAGCAGCCACAATAACAGGATTATTCATGCGTAGAGTAATGATCGTCGCACGACCCACCGCCGTTAAACCTTCTGCTCTTATGCTATCTGGACTCCAGGTAAAGTGTTCAGTCCAGATTTGAGTGCGCGGATTGAAGAGTGAAATGCGCTCGTCTGTTAGAGGATCTTCGGCTTTTATAGTGTCAGATTTGAACTCATTACACGTACGGCAAGCAAGACAAAGATTCTCGAATGTTGTCATACCACCTTTCGACCGAGGCAGGATATGGTCGTACGTCATCGGCATACCGCTATTGGCTTCGCTCGTAAGACAGTAAGAGCAGCGACGAGAATCCGCAGCATCAAGTTGAGATTTTAGACTCTCGGAAACGTAAGTAGACACAACGGTTACAAGCGTGGAATCTGATAGCCGCGCCAGTGTAGTAAGGCCGCAGCTTGAGCTTTGAGCAGCATGAAGCGATCGCTCTCAACTCGCAGTGTTGTCAATTCCGCTCGTTCTGCATCGGTTAACAGCCCTTCCTGATTTCGATCCAACAAAAGGCTATAACGTTCCATCTCAGCAGCAGATTTGTGACTCTGGGCAATTTTCCACAAAGCTTCGTCCTCCAGCCTGTCTAAAGCAGCAAGATCCACCTGAAATTCATCAGGGACGTTGGTCCAGTCAGGGGGACTCCCTACTTTCAGGGCATGAAGCGTCACGTCTTCTAAAGGACGGTTGGTAGCACGAGCCGTATCAACGAGCCTCTGATAGAGCGGTTCTGGAATTTGCAGGGTAATAATTTCAGCCATGGAGTCAGATTAAGCGCTATCTGAATTCTAAATGGTCTATGAGAAGAAAGCCGCTGAAGCGCAGTCCAACCAGGGACATATCCTCTGAGATGATTGGGTATTAGCTTAAAGCTTAGGCGTGACGATTCAGGCATCTCCTCGTGCTCTCTTACCCAATCCTCGCGTGCTCTGGGGATTCACCTTTTTGGGTGCGCTGGCTCTGTCCGTTTATCAGGCAGGAGTTTTCGGGCAAGATATTTTCAATCCTGGTGGGTGGCCGCTCTTCTGGCAATTTTTGAGTGCCAGTGTGCATCCGGATTTCAGTCCTGAGCTGCTCCAGCTAACCTTCCAGGCAACGCTTACCACCTTAGCCTATGCTGTTTGTGGCACCTCCCTGAGTGTTTTGCTGGGCTTAGTGGGAGGCATCTTCTCCTCTGAGGTGTGGTGGTCCACGGTCTTTCCCCGACAGAATAAGCAACGGGCCGTATGGTTGGGCGCACGGGCGATTCTAGCGGGACCACGGGCGATTCACGAAATGGTTTGGGGTCTCTTTTTCGTCAATCTCTGGGGCTTAGATGCGCTGACAGCGATTCTGGCGATTGCTATTCCTTTTGGAGCGGTCACTGCTAAAGTCTTTTCTGAAATTCTCGATGAGACTCCGCGTCAATCTTTGCAGGCGTTGGTAAACAGTGGGGTGAAACCACTGACGGCTTTTGCCTACAGCCTTTTGCCCCAAGCTTTTTTGAATCTGCTGTCCTACGTTTTCTATCGCTTTGAGTGTTCGATTCGTTCAGCAGCGGTCCTTGGCATTATCGGGGCGGGAGGATTGGGCTATCAGATTTTGCTGAGTCTCCAGTCTCTGCGCTACTCACAGCTCTGGACTTTCTTCTTGGCGTTGTTTTTGCTCAATGGCTTGGTGGACTTGAGTAGTGCACTCCTGCGCCGTCGTCTGGGGTGTGCCAGCCGTTTGGATTTGAATCAAAAAAAGCGTGGTCAGAAGCCACGTCAAAGTATGCAGCCTGACTATCAGCGAGATGCTTTGGTGAATTGGATTGGCTTTGGGGTTCTTCTGTCAGTGCCCTTGTGCTTCTGCTATGTCCATCCTGATCTCACCAAGCTCTGGTCCCCACGCACAGGAGAATTTTTTGAAGCTTTGGCAAAAGGGGCATTCTCCCCCCATGTCGATAGTTCCCAGCTACAGCAGCTCCTAAGCCTTTCTGGCGAAACGCTGTCCATCTCTATCCTGGCGATGACCCTGGCAGGGATTGGCGGCTTGTTATTGTCTTTCCCAGGGGCTTATAACTTTTTCTTGCCGGGAGGACTGCTCAATCCTGGTACTCAGAA
>CASBPW010000099.1 GCA_949127685.1 Candidatus Sivonenia alaskensis PMM_0068
CAGTCCCAAAGAATTATCCGAGGCTCTAACTAAAGACTAACTTCTAAAACATCCAATTAAGTGACACTCACTCGGTCTTGTGTTTAGGTTTCCAGTTTTCCTTAACTACCTGTTTGGCACGGGCCACCACCAGCGCACCAGCAGGGACATCCTTTGTAACGACAGAACCTGCCCCCACATTCACGTCTTCCCCCAAGGTTATCGGAGCAATCAGTACGGAATTAGAACCCGTTTTCGTACCTTTGCCAATGATGGTGGGATGTTTGCGGAAACCATCATAGTTTGCGGTAATTGTCCCGGCCCCAATATTGACCCGTTCCCCTAACGTAGCATCCCCTAAGTAACTCAAATGAGCACTGTTGGTATAGTTTCCCAGGGTAGATTTCTTAATTTCCACAAAGTTTCCAATCCGGCAGTTGTCACCAATCACGGCCCCATCCCGGATATGGCTATAGGGACCGATGGCACACTGTGAGCCAGTTCGGCTCCGCTCAATCACAGAATACCGAACCACGCTCTCTGCACCAATTTCACTGTCTACAATCAAAGAGCCTGGACCCAGCGAAGCCCCAGACCGAACCACCGTACTGCCCCGCAAATGAGTTTGGGGTTCTATCACCACGTCAGATTCGAGCTGAACGGTATCTTCAATGGTGGTCGAACGGGGGTCCAGAATGGTTACGCCCTCCAGCATCCAATGTTGCAAGATTCGCTGATGGTAAATTTGAGCCACTTCTGCGAGCTGTAGGCGATTGTTCACCCCCAGAATTTCTCGCTCGTCCCTAATTTCCAGGGCAAAGACAGGGGTTAGCTGGGCGATCACATCGGTGAGATAGTACTCGCCTTGGTCATTGTTATTGCTTAGGTCTTTGAGAATTGGCCATAGCATCTGCCAGTCAAAACAATAAATGCCCGCATTCACTAAGGGATGGAGCCGCTCGTTTGGGGTGCAGTCCCGATGTTCAACAATGCGCTCTATAGACTGATCAGGCTTCAAAAATACGCGCCCATAGCCTGTAGGATCTGCTAATCGGGCCGTTACTAAGCTGGCTTTAGCGCCTTCGCTGTGATGGCGGTCTAAGAGCTGCTGAATGGTTTGGGGGGTGATCAAAGGCATATCGCCATTGACCACCAGGAGCGTTCCGGTGAAATCTTGAAGGGCTGGAGCCACCTGTTGTACCGCATGGCCTGTGCCTTTTTGTTCATGTTGGTAAATAATGCCCACCCCTTGGCTGGACAGGCTGGCTTCGACGGCCTCTGCTCCATGACCAATGACCACCTGTATTTGATCAACCTCGGTTTGCTGAAGAGCATGGAGTACATGGCCGACCAGCGTCCTCCCGCCAAATCCATGGAGGACTTTAGGCATTCGGGATTTCATGCGTGTCCCTTTCCCCGCAGCAAGCACACAAGCAACCGTATTGGGCATTGGCGTATACCAGCTAATCGCCACCAGACTACTACAGAGTGGTTGCCCCGCGAAGCCTCAAAAAGAATCTGGAACGCCCCTGCTGGATTTTGCCTGCATCGATCAAAGGAGGGGCTGTTGGGTCACCAACTCACGGGCTAGTTCATACTGCATGGGCATCGATTCGGTCATGTCAGTCATGGCCATGAGCTGACAGGTCACACGGTCTTGCTCGATCTGACATTGCACTTGAACGGGAAACGTAAAAGGATTTCTTACCCGCACATCGGCCAAATCAAAGGCCACCGCAGCATCCATTCCCGCAGGAATATAGGCAGGAGCAACCTCATGGGGATGGCGCTCAAGGCTCTCCAACCCCGATAGCGGTGCGACGCAATAAAACGTAGTGGAAACCTGACATACCCCTCCACCCTAGAACGGGTCTGAACTGTGATTTCTGCTTTTTCACAGGGTTCATAGCGTGGTTTATCGGTCTGCAGGGTGACCTGAATCTTCTTGGCTTGGGTCCCGATGGCAGGGGAATCGTTTCTTGAATAAAGCGTTTGTCATGGACCAGGGCAACATACAGGGTATATTTTGCGAACGAAGCCCGGTCCCTGCCGAGATCACGGACACAATCCACTCTGTAGTAGTCATTTTTTTATGCAAAGAGATAGAAAGGAAACCTGACCAGGACTCAGCCCGAACCAGTGGAGAGCTGTAAAACTAGTCAGCTAGAATAATTAGTCAAATGGCTGGAATGGCATCAAGGGGAGTTGGTCATTGTGGCCCCTATGGGGGGAGAAGGCGGAAGTCGAGAAGCTGATTTTCATTAAGCCTAATCAAAATTTCAACTGTATGTTTAGCAGCAGCGTCGGGAGAAGTCACGCTCTGTGTAGCAACTCTATCCATGTGTACCATCACCCCTTAAAATCAAAGCGTTCTCAAATGGAGGGGATGTGATGTCCGGTCATCCGATTTTGCTTGGCATAGTAGGCGATAGTGCTGCGGGAAAAACAACGCTGACCAGGGGTATTGCTCAAATCCTGGGTCCAGAGAATGTCACTATTATCTGCACGGATGATTATCACCGCTATGACCGTCGCCAGCGTGCTGAGAAAGGGATTACTGCTCTTCATCCCGATTGCAACTATCTGGACATCATTCAGCAGCATTTGGCACTGCTGCGAACAGGGCAGCCTATCCTGAAACCGATTTATAACCACACGACAGGCGCTTTTGACCCACCTGAATATATTGAACCCAAGCGCTATGTGATTGTTGAAGGCTTGTTGGGTTTCACTACTCGGGGAATGCGGGATTGCTATGACGTAAAAGTTTACCTCGCTCCGCCTGAGCCTTTGCGTACACGCTGGAAAATCAAACGGGATACTGCAAAAAGAGGCTATACCGAAGAAGAGGTCTTGGCAGAGATGAGAAAACGTGAACCCGATTCCGAACAATATATTCGTCCTCAACGCGGCGGGGCTGACCTAGTCGTCAGTTTCTATCCCTCAGAAAAAGTGCAGGAAGACTCACAGTTGAATGTGCGTCTCCTATTGCGGCCCACGATTCCCCATCCGGACTTTTTGGAAGTAATCACCCGTAGCGGCGCTCATACCAAATCGGCTGTGCGTATGGAGCTTGACCGCGACATGGGTAAGCCTGTGGATGTATTGGAAGTCGACGGTCATACAACCGATGAGCAAGTCAGAGATTTGCAAGAAGTACTGTGTGGAGAGGGGCCTTATGATGCAGCTACCTGCATGACGTTTGATATCGGCAAGCTAGTGGGTACCACGGGCGAAATACTGCAAAGTCACCCTCTGGCTATCTCACAGCTACTGATTACCTATCACATGCTCAAGGCATCCAGAGGTTACTAAAAGCTCCTACCCCTTTGGGCCCAAGCTAGTGAGCGGTGGGTACTTCAAACAGCGATGAATCTTGTTCCACCCCCTGGATGACAAAGCTCAAAGCAATCTGATTTGCTTGTTCCTGCGTTGTAATGTGAGTAATGTGGTGGCCGTAATGTTTCCCGACGACTCGGTCAAGATCCTCTACCGTCACTCCTAATGACTCCAGGGCACGGGCATGGTCAGCGTAGGCATTAACGCAAGCTCTATGCAGCATGTCATGTACCTGGTGATCGTGTTCATAATCATGTTTCATGTTTAATCCTCCCTGACTAGACATTGGGCAGTAGCAAGTCCACTTGATACTTATTACTGATTTTATTCAGGTCAGGTCAACAGTCTGGAGGTGTTTCCTGCGCTAGAGATGTAGAGCACACTTCTATGATGAGCGGTCCTTCCTTAAATTGCACTAGTCAGAATCAGAGCGAAGCTCAGGCTTTCAAGAGTAAGCCGAGTATCCGCCACTGAGAATATCGGCAACTCCCCGTATCATGAGGATGACAAGTTAATAAATTGATGCATCGATGCTGAGCAATATTAAGCACCTAGCCCACAAGCTAACCCCCCTCTTGATTGATATACGCCGCCATCTCCATAGCCATCCAGAACTAAGTGGTCAAGAATATCAAACCGCAGCCTATGTGGCTGGAGTCCTCTCTGCTCATGGTCTTTCGGTACAAGAAGGGGTAGGCAAAGTTGGCGTTGTGGGGGAATTGCGAGGACAGAATGCGGTTAGCCGATTATTAGCCATTCGAACCGACATGGATGCCCTCCCCATTCAAGAGCGTACGGGCTTGGATTATGCCTCTCAGCACTCAAAGATTATGCACGCTTGTGGTCATGATGTGCATACTGCTGTGGGATTAGGGACTGCTCTTGTGCTTGCCCAAGTGGCCCAAGAACTACTAGGGAATGTGCGTTTTCTATTCCAACCGGCTGAAGAATTGGCTGAAGGGGCTGCTTGGATGATCCAAGACGGGGTGATGGATAAAGTTACGGCCATCCTATCTTTGCATGTATTTCCCTCGATTCCAGCAGGTTCTGTCGGTATTCGTTATGGCGCGTTGACCGCTGCTGCGGATGATTTAGAAATTACCATTCACGGGGAATCCGGGCACGGCGCTCGCCCCCATGAAGCGATTGATGCCATTTGGATCGCCTCGCAAGTGATTACTACCCTTCAGCAAGCGATTAGCCGAACCCAAAATCCCTTGCGCCCCGTGGTTTTGAGTATTGGCCAAATTCAGGGGGGACGAGCGCCCAATGTCATTGCCGACCATGTGCAGCTCCTAGGCACCGTCCGCACCTTACATCCAGAGACCCGCGAGAAGCTACCTGCATGGATTGAAAAAATCGTGGCCAATATTTGCGGTTCCTACGGGGCTCGCTACGAAGTGAACTATGGGCGTGGCGTTCCTTCTGTCCAGAACAACTTAGCCCTGAGTCAACTTTTAGAAACAGCGGCCCAGGAAGCCTGGGGCAAGGAACGGGTCCAAATTTTGACAGAACCATCTCTAGGGGCAGAAGATTTTTCTCTGTACTTAGAACATGCCCCCGGTTCCATGTTCCGCCTGGGAGTGGGGCATAAAGATAAACCAAACTATCCCCTTCACCATCCCCAATTTGAGGTTGATGAGTCTTCTATTGTGACGGGGGTAGTCACCATGGCCTACGCTGCTTATAAATACTGGCAGCAGAGCTACTAGAGCATTTCTTACTCAAGTGGAGTAAAGGCAGACTTGAGCAGTGTAGAACTATCCCGGCCTGGTTCAATGTTTCAAATGAGGGTCACATTTTTGGGGAAGGCTAAAAGGCGAGAATCCTTGAGGAGAAATTCTGGGGCCTTACGCTTCTGCTTTGAACCTATCGTCACATGCAAGGAGATGATAGGCTGCAATTTGCGCTACCTTTTCATCGGCATCTTTTTTCAAGAATTCTAGAGCAGAGCGACATTTGGGCATGTCTCCAGTTTTGGGATCGTTCAGCAAATGTCCTAAAGCCTTGGCAATTTTGTAGCGCATTTCCTCTTCGGCGTCAGGCAGGAGAGAAAACAGTACTTCTTGGGCTTTCTCATCGCCTAGATTGCCCAAGGCCCCAACCGCAGCCTCTTGCAAAAGATTTTCCTTCGCTCTGAGACCATCCCGGATGACGTCATAGCCTCGAATATCTTGGAGGAGGCCGAGAGAGACGATCACGCTGTAACGGACGATCCAATCCACATCTTCGTGGTAGGCCCGTACCAAATACTTTGTAGCCCGTTGGTCACCCAGATCGCCAAGAGCGCCTGCAGCCTCAGCCCGAACAGAAACTTCAGGGTCGTTATTCAATAAGTCGATTAAGCGCTCGTACGCCCCTTCCCCTTTCTTCTTGCCTAATCCAATCGTTGCGAAGATCCGCACCATCGGTAGGGGATCTCTGGTGGCTTCAAGGAGGAGAGGAGTAGCCTCATCGGAGGACAGAGAACGTATAGAAACTACAGCAGCCATACGCTCACGAGGGTCTTCACTATAAATTTTTGGTTCTAAATCAGCACTCATGTAAAAACTACTCCGAACATATCAGCATCTTAACATTCCTTAACACTATAGAGAACGGAATGTTAGAGCGAAACCCAGAATGGTTACAGCAGGGGTAAGTTTGATAAATTTATATACTTTACGTTCTCTTCTCCAAGGCTTTTGGTGTGTTCGCTGTGAACGGCAGACCCCTGCGATTTAGGTATACGCGCTGGGAAATATCCCGAATCAGCTGATTGGCTCTACGGTCGTTGGGGGGACGTCGCACAAGGACTGAGAGGATGTAGCGTTTACCATTGGCAAGGTCGATGATACCTGCATTGCCCAGAGAGGTTCTAATATCTCCTGTTTTGTGGGCAATATGGCTTCCAGGACCTAGACCAGAGGGCAACAGGGTGCGGGTCTTGGTGCGATAGAGAATCTCTAGAGCCCGATCTCGAGAACGGGGAGAAAGCAAAAGTCCTTTTTCCAAGCGCCCCATCAGTAAAGAAAGATCTCTAGGAGAGATGGTATTTTGTCCCGTCAAATCGGGCAGGGGTTCCCTTATTTGGGTCTGTCGAAGATTCCAGACGCGGAACTGCTCATTTAGAACTTCTTTGCCACCTAAGCGTTCAATAATCATGTTAGTGGCACTGTTATCGCTATCGACAATCATCAAGTCTGCGGTTTCATAAACGGTTAGCTTGGTGCCTATGGGCTTGTATTGAAGATAGCCAGAACCATCTCCCCTATTAGCTTCTGAGAGAACAAGGGGCTCATCTAAACGAACATTTCCTCTATCTACTTGGTCGAACAAAGCTATCAAGACGGGCAACTTGATCGTACTTGCCGCTGAAAAGGCCTCATCTTCACGAACCGTCAAATAGTCTCCTGTATCCAGATCTACGAAGAAAATACCTGTTTCCAGCTTGGGTAGTTTGGAAAGGTTGATCAGATCTTGCTGGAGCGGTTCGACGAGGTGGGTCATGTTAAAAGGTAAGGGCCAGACCTTAGGCAAAGGCGGGCCATAGTTAGAATTGCTGGCGATAACTCCTGTGACACCGCCAGAAGGTAACCAGTTCGCGCCAAAGGTGATCGCTAGCCCTAGAACTCCGGCACAGCATAGAGTGCCGATCAGAATTTTGCCTCTTGGGTTACGCTTTCGGGGTCGTAGGGGAGTTGTCATGGGAGTTTGCAATAGGGTGCGTCCTCGGGGTTGAGTGACGGTTTTTCTAGACTTCGGTGGTGGTTGACCAGGAGTCATATCTTAGCAATCTCCTACAGTTGGCGACCTAGCCATAAGGTTGATTTTTTTTACGGCAAGCATGATCCGTATGCATCCGCTGCAACTTAGGATAGATGGTGTTTATCTTCTTGTAAAACACCATATCTGGTGGTCCCCCAAGGAGCGGAGGCCCAACCCTTTGCCCCAAGCCATATCCAGATGATTAAGGGCTTGAAAGAACGCCGGGGCCCGGTCTGCCAGAATCCAGCCAGCGGGAGGAATAGCAATTCCCATACCGACGCGAGCTTCAAGCCTGAACAAGGGCTCAAACGCCTGCATAATTTCTCGGGGCTGATGGTAGAACGTGGATATTTCTATTCCCGGTTGCATCTCGACCAAACGCTGATGTACCTGACGCCGCCATAAACGCTCAGGATTGCGCTGGGCAAGTCCCTGCAGAAGTCCGAGGGCTAGCTCCCACCCACACAGTCGGTTAAACAAACAGAGGACTACAGGAGCCCCTACTTTGAGATGCTCTGCCAATGCTTGCGCAACTCCGCTTAAGTTTTCAACACAATTCAAGGCAGCGAAGTTAGAAAATGCCCCATCAAAAACGTGCTTCCCCAAGTCATCTAACTGTTCTGCTTTGAGGGGGAGCGCATGGATGGCTGCAACGTCCGAAGTTTTGGCTTGGAGTTGGGCAAACATCCAGGGATGGGGTTCCATGCAGGTAATCTCTATCCCTCGATTCGTGAGCCAGAGTGCATCGGTGCCGGTTCCTGCGCCTAGTTCCAACCAGTGCATGCCTGGATGCGCATAATGCCCCAAGACTTTTTGGAACTGCTGACGCTGCCAGTATGAGGCTTTCGAGCCTGTTCTCTGGTCATAGGAGTCCCCTGGGGATCGATTCGGGCTATTTTTTTGCTCTTGTGGGTGCATTAGAAACGGGTGCATAGGAGGTCTTTTTTTTGCTGAGTGCCTTGGTTTGACGGTCTTCTCCGAAAAGGCCTTGGGGACGCACCAACATTACCAAAACCATGGCTGCCCCAAACAGCAACATCCGATATTCAGAAAAACCGCGTAGCACTTCTGGGATCACGACCAAGATAAAGGCTCCCGCTACTGCTCCAATCACAGAGCCCATCCCTCCTACGACGACCATGGAGAGGACAATTACGGATTCGAAGAGTGTAAAACTTTCTGGGGAAACGAAAGTGAGCTGGGCTGCAAAGAGCACACCCACAATTCCCGCCAGCGTAGCGCCACTGGCGAAGGCTAAAAGTTTCATACGCACGGTGTCAATGCCCATGGCTTGAGCGGCAATCTCATCTTCTCGGATAGCCAACCAGGCCCGACCAATCCGGGAATTTTTCATACGGGAAGTGGTCCACCAGACCGTACAGACAAGGGCTAAAGCCAAGTAGTAAAGCTGTGCTGGTTGATAGAGGTCGATCAGGGTTAGGCCATTGCTGCCTATCCAAGGCACGGAAGGAGCCCGTACTCCTGCAATTCCCTGGGGGCCATTGGTCAGCCAATCCAGATTATTGAGAGAAATACGAATAATTTCTCCAAATCCCAAGGTGACAATAGCGAGATAATCCCCCCGCAAGCGTAAGGTCGGTGCGCCTAAAAGAACTCCGAAGCTGCCTGCCAGGACCCCCGCTACCGGTAACACCATCCAGAAAGACCACCCAAAATTGGTACTCAAGATAGCCATTGAGTAGGCCCCAATCGCAAAGAAGGCGATGTATCCCAAATCGAGAAGCCCTGCCATGCCTACCACAATGTTGAGGCCCATGGATAGCACCATATAGATACCGACCGTCACCGCCACATTCACCAAATAGGAAGGCTGAGGTGTGAGCTGAGCGAGCAAGGGAAATAAAAGGGCTAACAGCAGCAACATCCCATTGCGGGAAAAATTCTGTGTATTTTTACCCAACGAAATTTTAGACAGGACCATAGACTACATATAGCTTGGATACTCTATCTTCGGGCTCACTCTGGCAAACGTCAACGGCGTCAACGCAAGCAAATCATAAGGTTTTCACCTTTTTGCCCTTGTAGGAAGGGCTATAACTAGGATATTTTGGAGAGACCCTTGGCATCTATAACTGCTATGAGTGAGCCCGATCCTTACAAATTATTAGGTGTTTCCGAAGATACTCCTTTCGAGGAGATCCAGGATGCTAAATCGAGGCTTTTAGAGCAATATGGCGACAATGAGCGCCAGGTCCAGCTCATCGAAGAAGCTTACGATATGGTCCTGATGCAGCGCTTCCGGATGCGTAAGGAAGGGAAAATCAAAGTGCCAGAGGGCATCCGTTACGCGGAAAGTGCTATTCCGGCCCGGCCCGTCAAAACCCCCACCAAAGTTCCTAAAGCCTGGGAAAAGTGGGTTGAACGGCCTACGCTTCAAGAACTTGGACTCCCAACGGCTGTTTTCGCGGGGTTCTGGGTTTTGACCGTTGGCTTTTCTGCGCTCAGTGTCACGATGCCTTTGGCTTTGCTGGTAGCACTTTACCTCCTATACAAAAAAAATAACCGCTTTGGGCGTAGTTTGGCTTTTGTGTTTGGTGGATGGCTGATCGCTTCTGTTTTGGCCTACTATGCACTCCCTAGAGAGCTTGCTTCTTCTGTGGGGACAGGGTTGATGTTCTTGGCCCTCTGGGCAGTCTCTAGCTTCACCAAATAATGCGCTTACTGTTCGTTTCCACTCCAGTCGGTCCCTTGGGTAGTGGCATCGGTGGCGGTGTAGAGCTGAATTTGTTGAACCTAGCTCAAGCCTTGGTCAAGCGGGGAGAAGAGGTTACCCTGATTGCTCCAACTGGAAGTGGACCTGCTTGTTCTGCGCGGGGACTCGTCTGTATTGAAGTTCCTGGAATGCCGCCGGAACTAGCGCAAAACCAAACGCGGGAAGAAGCGATTGTGCTGGCCGACCCTTCGCTGCTGACCAATCTTTGGCAAAAAGTAAGAGTTCTTGAGTCAGAATACGACTTGATTGTGAACTGGGGATATGACTGGTTGCCTTTCTATCTGACAAGCTTTTTTAGTCGTCCGATCGCTCATATTGTCAGCATGGGTTCCTTGAGCGATGCGGTGGATGGGCGTTTGGCTCATGTGATCGCTCATTTCCCCGGTACGGTGGCCGTGCATACCCAAACTCAAGCCCAAACTTTTCCCTTTGCACAGGACCTGGTGGTCCTTCCCTGTGGCATGGACCTTACCCAGTATGAGTTCAATCCAAACCCGCAATCCAGATTGGCTTGGGTCGGTCGTATTACTCCTGAAAAAGGGTTAGAAGATACCCTGGCGGTGGCGGTGAAGGCGCATAAGCCCTTAGACATCATGGGGTACGTGCAAGATGAGCCCTACTATCGGCGATGTCTTGCCTCCTATCCTCAGGCTGAAGTGACGTTCCACGGCTTTTTGCCCACATCCCAAATGCAGGCTATTCTGCGGGAGAGTCAAGCCCTTTTGATCACGCCCAAATGGGTAGAGGCTTTTGGGAATGTGGCGGTGGAAGCCCTGGCCTGTGGGGTGCCTGTACTCGCCTATGATCGGGGAGGCCCCCAGGAAATTACACTGGATAGCATAACAGGATTTGTGACCCCTGCGGATGACATTGAGGCGATGGTCGAAGCGCTCGGGGGCATCGAGCTGATTGACCGTGCGCAGTGCCGCTCCAGAGCGGAACAAGAGTTCTCTTTAGACGCGATGACCCGTAGATTTAGCAACTGGTTTAAGCAGATAGTAGAGGTATCCTGATGGCGGTCATCGGTCTAGTGGGCTTGGGCTTGATTGGCGGTTCCTTAGGACTGGATTTTCGATCTTCAGGTCATCGAGTTTTGGGTGTCAGCCAAAAGCAATCCACCTGCGAACAAGCCTTACTGAAGGGAGTGGTGGATAAGGCTAGCCAGGACCTGGCTTTGCTCAAGGACTGTGAAGTGGTGTTTATCTGCACTCCAATTCCCTTGGTGCTGCCCACCCTAAAGAAGCTCCAGGCTGTGCTTCATCCTCATACTGTGATCACGGATGTAGCGTCTGTCAAAGGCCCGATTGTGGAAATGGCCACTGCCCAATGGCCTCAATTTGTGGGAGGACATCCGATGGCGGGCACCGCTCATCAAGGGATTGAAGCGGCTTTGGTTTCTTTGTTTCACCAGCGCCCCTACATTCTGACTCCTATCGCCTCAACCCATGCGAAGGCTTTGGATACAATAACTCACCTCGTTTCAGACTTAGGGAGTCGCTTGGTTGTGTGTTCTCCAGAAGTTCACGACCAAATGGTCGCTCAGGTAAGCCATCTGCCGGTGATGGTTTCTGCTGCGCTATTGCTGAGTGTGGTAGATCCGGCCAATGTTCAACAATTTGCTGGTTCTGGGTTTCAAGATACAACCCGGGTCGGGGGAGGAAATCCAGATCTCGGTTTGGCGATGGCTCAAAATAATCGCACAGCTCTGTTAGAGAGTCTCAAGCAATTCAGGGCGGCGCTGGACCATTTGGAAGAGCAAATCCATGAACAGGACTGGAATAGTTTGCACGCTCAGCTAGAGGCTAGCCGACATATTCGTACGGGCTTTTTCCCCTAGACATTATCTGCCTTAACTCTATACACCCAAAAATAAGCTAAACCTCTAAATCTCTACCCAGCCCTAACTTTGGTCATTGACTTCGCGCAACTTTTATTATTTGCGGTTTTACAGAGCTTGGATATAGAGACAACGCCTGTGTCGGTATAATTCCCCTGCCAAATCCACAGACGTTCGAGGCGCGAAAAGCATTACATAAAGCTAACCAAGAGCAGACAGATGAAGTTGAAAAGAGCCGGATTGAAGCGGTTCTTAAACAAAGTAAATATGC
>CASBPW010000100.1 GCA_949127685.1 Candidatus Sivonenia alaskensis PMM_0068
CTATCTTAGCAGCGGGCCAACTGACCGGAACGGAGGGATACACACCTGCGGTGGCAGGTGGATGGATTGCTGGAACCAATGCGGCCCGGCTGGCTAAGGGGGAAACTCCGATTACTCTTCCCTCTACCACGATGTTGGGGGCGCTTGTGCAGTACATCACCAGTGCTGAACCCAAGCATTTTCAGCCAATGCCTCCCAATTTTGGGATTTTGCCGGATCTACCCCATAAAATCCGCAATAAAGTAGACCGTTATCGAGCTTATCGGGACCGAGCGCTCAAGGATTTGGAACAATTCTCTGTACTTCAACGGTCCCTTGCAGGATAGGACAAAGCAAAAAATATAAGTAGGAATTTATATCCGTATAACTACCGGGTAGATTTGCGTAAGTTACGGATGCTTTACGCTGTGTATTTTCTTACTATTAGGGACGAGAAGAACAGGATACGCCCGGCTATCAATATTCAATTTGTAATAGAGATATCCGGGCATTTATTTCTCCATTTACCTGTATGTTGCCTGTCTATACTGGTGCTAGAACCGGATTTGTCCCAATCCGATGCAGTTCTGCTCCAATCATGCACAATTTCTCTTCAATCCGGTCGTAGCCCCGGTCTAGATACTGCAATCCAGCCACGTGGGTTTCTCCCTGAGCTGCTAGACCCGCTAAGATGAGGGCCGCTGAAGCTCTAAGGTCTGTAGCATCTACAGGGGCTCCAGACAGGAAGGGCACTCCCCGGACAATGGCATGGTTAGAGCGGATCTTGATGTCAGCTCCCATCCGATTCAGTTCCGAGGCATGCTGCATTCGATTTTCAAACACGGTTTCACTAATCAGACTGGTTCCTTCGCCTAGGGCTAAAAGAGCCATGAAGGGAGCTTGCATATCCGTGGGGAAGCCTGGGAACGGTAATGTTTCAATGTGTACTTCCCTGCGTTCGCGGGCTGGTCCTATCCGCAAATGATTCAGTCCCTCTGGCTCCACGGAATAGCCAATTTCTCTTAATTTAGCGATCGGAGCAGTCAGATGGTCTATGAGTACAGGACCTACCACGATCGAAGAATTGGTAATCGCTCCCGCTATCAAGAACGTTCCTGCTTCTATACGGTCGGGAATGATTCCATATTCGGTGCCATGGAGATGGGGGACACCACTGATCACGATAGTCTTGGTGCCCGCTCCGCGGATTTTAGCGCCCAAAGCCCGACAAAATCCTGCCAGGTCAGAAATCTCAGGTTCCTGAGCACAATTTTCTAAAACCGTCTCTCCCTCGGCGAGGGTTGCTGCCATCATCAAGGTTTCGGTCGCGCCAACACTGGGATAGTCCAGATAAATTTTTGCTCCTTTGAGCTTGCGGGCATGGGCTTCTACGACCCCATGTTCAATCCGTACATCCGCGCCCATCGCTTGCAGCCCGCGCACATGCAGTTCGACTGGCCTTGCACCAATCGCACAGCCGCCGGGCAAGGGGATGCGGGCCATCCCAAAGCGAGCCAACATCGGACCCAAAATAAAGAAACTAGCGCGGAGACGGCTCACCAACTCATAGGGGGCCTTGTGCGATTTAATACTCCCGGCATCGATCTCTAGCCAACCTTCTCCGAAGGAAACCTTAGCTCCCAACGCTTCCAAGACTTGAGACATCGTATCGATATCCATCAGTCTAGGGATGTTGGTGATGCGACACGGCTCTGGGCTTAGGATTGCTGCAGCCATAATCGCAAGAGCTGCATTTTTGGCTCCACTAACTGGAATAAACCCAGAAAGAGAACGTCCTCCGACAATTTTCAATACAGGCTGCGACTGCTGCGTTTGGGGTACAGCAGAACGAGTTGATGCCAATTTTTTTTCCTCACACGTGTCAAGCTTGTTAGATTCTAACGGCAATATAGACTTCTTTGTTATCGGATTGCAGCTTTTTGTAGCCTTTTAGATACTTTTTCAATAAATCTCGAAAATGTATCACAAGAAAGCGGTAGGTCTCGATGACACTGAAGCTTCTCATTAAGTTATGAAGTCTCCATGAAGAACTTTTGAAGTTCCTGTGAAAAAGCCCCTGGAGGACCAGGGGCTTTAAACCCGCAACGCCGTTTTACCTCTTGTGGGCGACCTGGAGGACCAGGGGGGAATCTCGGCTGTCTTTTAGAGGATACAGAATGAATCTGCCATGCTCACCAGAACACACACTCGATTCCCAGACACACGAAGTTATAGATCGAGCAACATGATGGCAGCCACCAACGCCGCAGGCTTTCGCTATCATACCCGATGGAAGAGGCCCCTTATCAGACAGTCGAGGACAGCAAATCAAAACAACTCTGATTCTTGCTCCGTACGGATAGTGCAGTTTGAACGAGGATAGGCAATACAGGTCAGGATAAATCCTGCTTCTTGCTGTTCTTCCGTCAAAATAGTGCCTTCGTCCTGGTTGATGGTGCCCTCTGAGAGGCGTCCGGTACAGACGGAGCAGACTCCGGTACGACAGGAATAGGGTAGGGAAAGCCCTTGTTGTTCGGCTACTTCAAGAATATGTTGGTCTTCTTTGACTTGGAAGGTACGGTCAAGGCCTTTTTTCTCGTTGATTAATCGCACCGTATAGGTCATGTTTGCGTTGTGTCGCTAGGGATACCATGCGACATGGTAACTCCTAATCTCGTATGCTGGGAGTCTTGTGGTTCCAAGATCTTAATAGGACTGGAATCAAGTTTTTAGGATTGTCCCCATGTCCACTCTGCCCATTGTTGCTATTGTTGGTCGGCCGAATGTAGGTAAATCGACCCTAATTAACCGAATTTGCGGGGGACGAGAAGCAATCGTTCATGACGAACCTGGCGTTACCCGCGACCGTCTCTACCTACCTGCAGATTGGAATGGCTACTACTTCCAGATCGTAGATACGGGGGGGCTCGTGTTTGAAGATAAAGAAGAGTTCCTCCCGAAAATCCGCCAGCAGGTAGAAGTAGCGCTGGAAGAAGCGAAAGCGGCGATTTTTGTGGTGGATGGTCAGCTCGGTCCAACCGCTGCAGATTATGAAGTGGCAGAATGGCTGAGAGGGCGTAAACTCCCCATTCTATTGGCCGTTAATAAGTTGGAAGAACCGTCCACGGCGCTGACTTTGGCTTCGGAATTTTGGGGCCTTGGCTTAGGAGAGCCCTATGCGGTTTCGGCAATTCATGGAGCGGGGACGGGAGATTTTTTGGATGCTTTGGTCCAGAATCTGCCTTTGATGGGCGAAGAAGAGGCTGCTCCAGAATTAAAAGTGGCGATTGTTGGTCGCCCGAATGTAGGTAAATCGAGCTTACTCAATGTTTTGGTAGGCAGCGAGCGGGCGATTGTCTCCGCGATTTCAGGGACGACGCGGGATGCGATTGACACGGTAATCGAGCGGGATGGCAAGCAATATCGCTTCATTGATACCGCTGGGATTCGCAAACGGTCAAAAGTAGACTATGGACCTGAAGCCTTTGGCGTGGACCGGGCGTTGAAAGCGATTCGTCGCGCTGATTTGGTGCTTTTGGTCATAGATGCAACGGAAGGGGCCACGGAACAGGAACAGCGTTTGGCTGGAAAGATTGAGGAATCAGGTCGGGCCTGTGTCTTGGTCGTGAACAAGTGGGATGCGGTAGAAAAAGACACCTACACGATGAATACCTATATCGAGCAGATTCGAGAGGAACTGTATTTCGTCAAATGGGCTCCCACGATCTTTACCAGTGCACTGACCGGACAGCGTGTCCCTCAAATCATGGAAATGGTGGATGCGGCCAGTGTTCAACATCAACGCCGAATTTCTACTTCGGTCATTAATGAAGCGATCAAAGAAGCGACTATTCGCATGATGCCGCCTTCAGATAAGAGAGGCCGCCAAGGAAAAATCTATTACGGTACACAAGTTCGAGCCGAGCCGCCTACGTTTGTTCTCTTTGTGAACGAACCTAAGCTGATCAAAGACAACTATCGGACCTATTTGGAAAGTCAATTCCGAGCCAGTTTAGGCTTTGAAGGAACTCCTCTCCGATTCCTATGGCGTGGGAAAACGCCCAGGGAATTAGAACGGGATGGACGACGGGGTTAACTCCAGAACTTAGGCGAAGCTCTTCCCGCCAATTAGCCCAACTAATCCATTGGCGACGGCAATGAACACGGCTGCCAAGAGCGCAGGCCAAAATCCAGCAATCGCGAAGCCAGGAACCAAGGCTGCGGCTAAGAGTAACCCCACTGCGCTCACTACGAACGAGAATAGGCCCAACGTCAAAATATTCAAGGGCAGGGCCAACAGGTTAAGAATAGGAACCACGACCGCATTGACAATGCCTACAACCAAAGCGGCGATGAGGGCCGCCGTGTAGGTGGTCACGGTAAAGCCAGGCACGATATAGGAAGCCAGAACCAACACTGCTGCTGAAACCAGCCAGGTAATGAAAAAATCGACCATAATAACTTCCTCTAGTGAGAAAAGTAGCAATCTCACCTCTAGACTAGCTTGGACAGAGGGTGTTTTGTCATATCTTAAAGGGGAGGGCTTGGTAACTAAATCTTAAACCGTGACTCTTGTGCCCTTTACGACTCCCGCGAAGGAGATATATGCGTACAGATGACAGTTCGCAGATGGGTGGTGAAAAAGAAACGGGGCGGCTTGAAGCTTTCAGTGACGCGGTTTTTGCCATCGCCATTACCCTCCTCGTTCTGGGAATCAAGGTGCCGCCTCACATGGAAGGAGTATCTTCTTGGGGATTGTTGACCCTGCTCTTTAAACAGTGGCCTTCCTATCTAGCATTCTTCTTGAGCTTCATTTCCATTCTCGTTATTTGGGTGAAACATCACAACGTGTTTACCCATATCAAACACGTGGACAATCACTTCCTCTATCTGAATGGTCTTTTACTTCTGTTTGTGACCTTATTACCCTTTCCTACAGCTCTGCTTGCGGCTTATATCCAGCACGAACCCAAGGTTGCCGCCGTCGTCTACTCAGGAAACTACCTATGCATTGCCCTAGCCTTTAATCTTCTTTGGCGGTATGCCTCCTCGGATGGCTACAGGTTGTTGGGAAAAGATATGGACCAAGGGCTTGTGGTAATTATCAATCGACGCTGCAATTATGGGCTTCTCTATACTCTTGGCTCGGTATTTTTCGCATTCGTTAACGAGAATCTTTTTTTGGCCTATCTGCTTATCTTTTTGCCTTTCAACATGTATCCATTATCTCTCTGGCGTACGAATAGCGATTCAGGCAAGAACAGGACTCACGCAAAGCCCCCTAAATCCCCCATAGCGTAAGCTTCCTGTGGTAGTTGGGGGCCGGGGGGGGCCATTTTATGCGAAGCACTTGCCGCCAATCAAACCGACTAATCCATCGACGACGGCAATGAAAACGGCTGCTGCTATGAACTTACTCACGCTAAAGCCAGGCACGATGTAGGAAACCAGAATCAATACTGCTGTTGCAACTAACCAGTTAATTTAAAAGTCCACCGTAACAACTTCTTGGAACGGGAAAAATGGTATCTCACTTCTAGGCTAGCTCTGCCAGACAGTACTTTGCCATATCTTGAAGGGGAGTGCTTAGTAACTGAATCTTAAACCGTGACTCTTGTGCCCTTTTTGATCCCGCAAAGGAGATATATGCGTACCGATGACAGTTTGTTGATAAGTGCTGAAAAAGAAACGGGGCGGCTTGAAGCTTTCAGTGACGGGGTTTTTGCCATCGCCATTACCCTCCTCGTTCTGGAAATCAAGGTCCCCCATCTGGAAGGAGAATCTCCTGTAGGGCTGTTAACGCTGCTGATTAAGCAGTGGCCTTCCTATTTGGCATTCTTCCTCAGCTTCATTACCATTCTCGTTATGTGGGTAAATCATCATATTTTGTTTACCTATATCAAGCGCGTGGACAAACGCTTTCTCTTTCTGAATGGTCTTTTACTTCTGTTTGTAACCTTCGTCCCCTTTCCTACCGCCCTGCTGGCGGAATATATTCAGCACCCCGAAGCCAAGGTTGCCGCTGTCGTCTACTCAGGAACCTACCTATGCATCGCTCTAGCCTTTAATCTCCTTTGGCGGTATGCCTCGAATGGCTACAGATTGTTGGGAAAAAATGTGGACCGAGCGCTTGTGGAAAGTATCAATCGACAATATCTTTTGGGTCCACCTGCTTATCTTTTCGCCTTTTTCCTCGCATTTATCAACGTGGCAGCGAGTGTGGGCTTCTCTATGCTCTTGGCTCTGTATTTTGTTTTTACAGGCTCTCTGTGGCGTGGAAATAGCGATTGAGGGGAACGAGAATCTTACGCTATGGGGGGGCTGGGGGCCCCTGAGGAAAAATAAGCCCTCAAGATTTCAATTGACAAACGCTCTGAACTTCAACACAATGAGATGCTGTCCAAAGCATTTGCGGATCTGGCGGAATTGGTAGACGCGCATGATTCAGGTTCATGTGGGAGCAATCCCTTGGGGGTTCAAGTCCCCCGTTCCGCACCATATTTGACCTATTAATTTAATAAGAGTACTTCTGTGGAAGGGTTTCTCAACCTCAATAAGTCTGCGGGAATGACCTCTCATGACTGTGTAAATAGAGTGCGTAGATTGCTCAAAGAGCGCAGAGTTGGGCATGGAGGCACCTTAGATCCTGCTGCTGTGGGCGTCTTACCGATGGCGATTGGCCCAATGACGCGCCTATTGCGATTTATGGAAGGGAATAAGGTTTACCAAGCCACTGTGGTCCTTGGCATTGCGACCGATACGGATGACTTAGAAGGCCAAGAGCTCCATCGCAAAACTATGTCCTATGTCACGGAAGATGCAGTGGAAGGAATCTTAGGGAATTTCTTGGGGACGATTGAGCAGATTCCCCCGCGCTATAGTGCTGTGCGCAAAGATGGCAAAAAGCTCTATGAGTTGGCCAGAGCAGGTATTGAGGTGGAACCGGAAGCCCGTAGGGTTTCGATTCAACGTCTAGATATTCTCCAGTGGCAACCGGGGGATTTCCCAAAAGTGAAAATAGAAATTGAGTGCTCTTCTGGCACCTATGTTCGTTCTATTGCCCGTGATTTGGGGGCACACCTTGGCGGCTACGGCACTTTGGCTTACTTAGTTCGAAGCCAGAGTGGAGGTTTTCATCTGGACCATGCCATTGACTTAGAAAAAATGCAAGACTTGCTAGAGCAGGACCAACCAATTCCACTTCTTTCCCCCAAAGTGGCTTTGAGCCATCTGCCCATTGCCTATCTCACGAGTGACCAGGCTGAACTCTGGTGCTGTGGTCAGAAAGTCTTTTGGCCTGGAGATTCGGGCCATGTTCAAGTCTGGGAAGAAGAAGATAGCTTCCTGGGAATCGCCCATTGTGACAACCGCAAACTTCAACCCTTGACGGTTCTTCGGGGCATTCAATAGAAAGTTTGATGCGCTGGGCTATACCTGGTATGGGCTTGCTAACTGATTGGGGCCTGATCCAACACTTCTGGGATAAAGCATCGAACTTTGCTATATTTCAGCTTATCTTTCTGCGTAGGAAATGGGTATGAACCTCAAGAAGTTTGCCCCTGCTCTCTTACTGGCCTTGGCAACTTTTCTGCCTCTTCCCGTAATGGCTCAATCTACAGCAGCCCCTGAAAAGCCAGCCACTAGTGCTCCCGCTGCTGAGAAAGATGCAGGTAAGACAACAAAGAAAACAAAAACCAAGAAAACCACCGATCAATCAACCAAGAAGACTGAAGATGCCGCGAGTACGGCTGAGCCTGAAAAAGACTCTGGCAAGACGATGAAGGAGGAGAAGGGAGCTAAACCTACTGCTCCCACCACCGCTACTCCCAAAAAAACAATGAAGAAAGAAAAGGGATCTCAGGAACCCGCCGAGGCGACTACGGCTCCAGCTGATGCTCCTATGATCAAGGACAAAGACAATTCGACGCTCGAGCCCACAGATACAGATTCTAAGAAAGCTCCTGCTGTCGCTGCTCCGACTAAGGATAAGGACTCAAGCAAAACCACCTCTGGGGAAAGCACCAAGAAATCCACGACAGCTGTCATTGGTATCAACTCTGAGTCTTTAACAAATCTCCAGCAGGTCAAAGGAATAGGCCCAGTGACGGCGAAGAAGATTGTTGATGGTCGCCCTTACAAGTCCTTGGATGATTTGGTTACCAAGAAAGTCTTAACTCAGAAGCAGTTTGATAAATTCAAGCCTCAAATGACGCTCAAGTAAATCTTTCGTGTATTGGCTAAATTCCACCGATCCATTCTGTGGGGTTTTTATGACGAACTGTTTTTAACAACCCTGTGCCTAATGAAGAGTAAGGAGATAGAGATATAGAAGTCTAAGCCTTGTGAAACGAAAGGCTTAAGAATTCTAAGGGTGAAAAGAACCAATACCGAACCCATCCCCTAAAATGGGTAGAATCCTCCTCCTATATTGGTCTTGAAAAAAACAGCTGTCTTGCTGGTAGGGTATGGCGAAGTACCAGCCCACAAGAGTCCCCGGGACTTTTATGACTATAACCACAAGGCTCTGACGCTCTTGGCGGGGAAGTTTCTACCCAACACCCCGTGGAGTGATGCCCTACTGACCCGGATTCTTTCCTGGTGGGACCATCGGGAATGGGAGCAGGAACATCGGTTTCAATCCCCCTATAATTGGATTTTTGAGAACCAGCGGGTTGGGGTGGAGCGATACCTGCAGGCTGAATACGGAAGAGATATCCAAGTATTCAAGGCCTTCAATTTTTGTGATGGATTTTTGCCGGAACAGGTTTTAACCCAGATCCAAGCCCAAGGATTTGAACGATTAGTTCTTTTTCCTCTGCTCGTGATCGACTCTGCCTTCACCACAGGCATCACTATCCAACAGGTCAATCAAGTTTTAAATATCCAGGACTTCCGCTGCCTGCCTTCATTCACAGAGCGTAACGACTACCACGACTGGATGGGCACCTTCCTAACCCATCAGATTATTCAGACCAATGGTATCTATAACCCATCACAGGTCGGATTGGTGCTGATGACCTACGGCTCTCCTTTAGAAACAAGAGGATACGACACAGGGATTCGGGAAAATCAAAGTCTCTATGAAGCGGTCCGCCAAAGACTGGTACATCAATTTCCTTTGATTTCCATCGGTTGGCTCAACCACAATATCCCTGTGGGCTGGACCCGCCCAGATGTCAATCAAGCTGCAGAGAATTTGCTGCATTTGGGCGCAAAAACCTTAGTATTCTGCCCCATTGGTTCTGCTACGGATAACCATGAAACCCTCTTGGATCTGGGGCGCACCATACGTCGCCTCAGACAAAGGCGGATACCATGCACACAGCTACCTTGCCCTAATGATGACCCTGGCTTTCTCAAACTATTGGTGCGCTGGCTGAGTCCTTTGATAACCACAGGGAACGAAAGCAGACTCCTTAGCGAACGAACATCTTCCAAGCCATAAAACCCACCGCAAGGATCAAGCTAGAAGTCCCAAACAACATCAAACCCATCCCGATAGCCTTATCCATCCAACCTACGGGAGCACCATTATTTTCCTCGACTACGGACTCATACTTGCGGTTGTCCCACTCAAAATCTTCGTTGGTACTATTACCTTTCTTGTCCACAAGCACAGCCATGGTTTTAGGAATTCATTTGTGCCTATCAATATACACATAACTTCTATCTTTGATAAGTTAAAATTATTAAAGTAACGAAATATAACAACACATTGCGTAATAGTTAACTATTAAATTTGATTAATGATGGCCTGTACCTTGCTCTGGTTTCCTAGCCGCCGTTACTTACTTTCAATTCTCTGACGACCTCTCCAAACAGCGGATTGTGGGATCATAAAGAAGTACGGCGTAATAACAGCGCATTGCCTACGACCGTAATCGAACTTAGAGCCATGGCTAGTCCGGCCAATTCCGGTTTGAGCGTGAGGCCAAAGGGAACGTAAAAGACACCGGCAGCGATGGGTATACCGACTAAGTTATAGAAAAAGGCCCAGAAAAGGTTCTGTTTTATCTTAGACAAGGTAGCGCGTCCCAGCCGAATTGCCCGTTCTATATCCAGCGGATTACTTCTGGTGAGAATGATATCTCCCGTTTCTTTTGCCACATCAGTCCCCGAACCAATAGCCATACCCACATCAGCCTGGGCAAGGGCTGGGCTGTCATTAATACCATCGCCCACCATCACTGTTTTCAGCCCCTGAGCTTGGTAGTGCTTAACCCACTGCAATTTCTCTGCAGGCAGTACTTCCGCTTGAAATTCGGTAATTCCCAAGGCTTTTGCCACCGACTGAGCCACGGGTTTGTTATCTCCCGTCAACATCACTACCTTTAGCCCCATGGTGTTTAATCGGCGGATCGCTTCTGCGGCTTGCGGTTTAATCTGGTCAGCCAAAGCAACAAGGCCCAGGATTTCTTGTCCTCGCGCTACATAGACCACCGTTTTCCCTTCTTCGGTCAGGGCGCGATAACGAGCTTGCCAAGGGGATAGGACAATTCCCTGAGCTTCGATGAAATCTTGGCGACCCACATAATAAGTTTCATCGACTATCTGCCCAGAGCAGCCCTGGCCTTGAACTTCTACAAAGTCATTAACAGCGCTCAGGGAAAAACCCTGGGCTTTTCGCATGATGGAGCGGGCTAAAGGATGGCTACTGTACTGTTCGACGGACGCAGCGGTCTGCAAGAGTGCATCCGCAGAACCTTCAGCCACTACATCCGTAACCTGAAACTTCCCTTCCGTCAGCGTTCCAGTCTTATCCAAAATGATGCAATCTAATTTAGCCAAAGATTCCAGACTCGAAATTTTCTTGAACAGAATTCCCCGTTCTAATCCCATTCCAGAACCAACGACCAAGGCGGTAGGAGTTGCCAGCCCTAGGGCACAAGGACAAGCAATGACCAGGACCGCAATCGTTTGACTCAAGGCAAAGAAAAGAGAAGCCCCGACCCAAAAATACCAAACAGCAAAAGTAAGTAGCGCTAGCAACAGGACTAGGGGCACGAATATATTGCTCACTTGGTCTACGAGTTTCTGAATCGGAGCTTTATCGGCTTGGGCTTCCTGCACCAAACGCACAATCTGTTGCAGAACCGTATCGCCACCGACGCGGGTAGCTTCGATCACCAAACGGCCCCCTTGGTTGATCGTCCCCGCCGTAACGGGATCTTGGGCCCGTTTAACAACTGGCAGAGCTTCTCCTGTCAGCATCGATTCATCAACGGTTGACTGACCTTCTATTACCGTTCCATCTACCGGAACTTGGCCCCCAGAGCGGATGAGTACCCGCGCTCCAACCTGAACTTCCGAGGCAGGAATTTCCAGCACTTCACCCGTAGCCGTCAAAACCTGAGCATTGTGAGCCTGTAGGTGCAATAAAGAACGCAAGGCAAGATTGGCTCGGCCTTTGGCCCGTGCTTCCAGCCATTTACCCGCTCGAATAAAGGTAATCAGCATGGCTGCTGTCTCATAGAACACGGGGCCAGGGTAGAAATAGGTGGCTCCTACACTCCAGCCATAGGCGGCGGTAATCCCTAGGGCAACCAGCACATCCATATTGGCGTAACCGTTCCGTAGTGCCTTATAAGCTCCCCGATAGAACGTCCAGCCTGCCGTAAATTGCAACAGGGTGGTTAAGGCAAAAGACAGCCCTATTGGCCAGGAAGTCCCAGCAGTCTTAGAAGACGTGGCAACCATCTGAGACATATCCCCGAGTCCGAACATCAGAAGCACTACAGGGACAGTCAATATCACGCTGTAAAGTAGCCACCAAAACTCTTGCTTGGCGTGCTTAGCATCTTCTGATTCCTTTTCTTCTGAAACGGTCTGAAGCTCGGAAGGCCGAGGAGTCGCCTGATAGCCCAAATCCTGAACTTTCTGAACAACGGAAGAGATAAGGTCCGAGGACGGGCCTTTGGGATAAACCACCATCTGTTCCGTGGCAAAGTTCACTTCAGCCTTAGACACGTCTTTAAGTTGGGAAACCCCGCGCTCGATATTCTGAGCACAGTTAGCACAGCTCATCCCCTGAATCGAAAACGTGAGCCGCTCAAAGACTGGGGAAAAAGCGATGTCAGGTCTTGAGGGCTGGCTACTGTGATCTTCTGAATCTTCAGCGGAAGTGTCCGCATCACCGAGCAGTGAGGCTTCAAAGCCCAATTCAGTAACCTTAGCGCTTATGGCCTGAGCAGTCAGACTGGGGGCAGCCTCCACCGTTAGCATTTTCTGTTCTAAATTTACGTGGGTGACTTCTACCCCAGGTAGCGCTGAAATACCTGCTTGGACCGCATTAACGCACCCTTGGCACTTCATGCCTTCTATGTGAAACCTGCGAACTGCCTTCATTTTGATCCCACCTTGAGATGTCTTATGTCACCCAACCCCTATCCGGAGGAAGTCAGCAATAATCAGAGTTAACGATTACTTTTGAGTACTTTCATCAGTTCAGTAATAGCTTTTTCCCCTTCTCCCTCTGCTAGAGCGTGGGTAAAACAAGTCTTGAGATGTCCTTCTACCATGACCTGTTTTGTATTCTCCAGAGAAGCTTCAATCGCTCTGATCTGGTGCAAAATATCAATGCAGTATTGCTCTTCATCCACCATTCTTGCCACCGCGTCCAGATGGCCACGGATCGTAGCCAGACGCCTAAGCGTGTTTTTCTTAACTTCAGGAAGCATGGAATCTTTGGAATAGATTTATAGCCCTATGTTAACCCATCCCCCTAGGGAGGGGATATCAGGAGAAATAAATGCTTACACTAGAGGGTAATCCTCTTTTTTTGTAGTACTTATGACCCAGAGTTCGCCTAGCCCGGACAACAAGATTCGGAATATTGCCCTGGCCGTAGCCGCTGCTGCCGTCAGTGCTGGACTCTTTTTCGCTACCCGCAATGATGCCCAAACACTTACTGCAGCCAAGGTAGCAGAACGCGCTATTCCCTTGGAACAGGCACAGGCAAACGGTAAACCTAGTCTCGTGGAGTTCTACGCTGAATGGTGCACCTCGTGCAATAGCATGGCCGCGACCGTAGCAACGATGGAAGAAAAATACCGAAACAAAGTTAACTTTGTCGCCCTGAATGTTGATAACGAAAAATGGGTTCCAGAAGCAGAACGTTACCAAGTCAGTGGAATTCCCCACTACGTCTTCATTGACGCGAAGGGGAAAATCTTAGGCAACTTGATTGGCGAACAGACCAATGCAATTTTTGATGCCAACTTGAAGGCTTTGTCTGGAGGAAAGTCGATTCCTTACGCACAAGCCCAGGCTGGGCAAACATCTACCTTCAGAAAAAACCAAGTGAAGGTTCAGTAGCTGTTCTGCAAACAGCAAATCGGGCCCAGTAACTCTCCAGTAACTCTAAAGATACTTCCCAGTCCTTAATTCTGGTCCTCTTTCCATTAGGGCTCAAGATGTTCTATATTTGTTAGGCTGTGCCTGCTCATTCAGGCGCAACATAAACCCCTAGTAAATGAGACTCCCTTAGGAGGAAACCTTGGCTCAAGCCACAGACATTGGATTTACCCGCGAAGACTTTGAGAAGTTACTTCCACAGTATGACTACACCTTCAGCCCTGGCGACATCGTAGAAGGCACCGTATTCAGCCTAGAGCCGGGTGGAGCACTCATCGATATCGGAGCTAAGACGGCTGCCTATCTTCCCGTACAAGAAATGTCCATCAATCGAGTGGATGACCCTCGCAAAGTGATGGAAGAGGGAGAGGCCCGAGAATTTTTTATTCTTTCTGATGAGAATGAAGAGGGACAGCTTACCCTCTCTATCCGTCGTATTGAGTACATGAAAGCTTGGGAGCGCGTCCGCAAGCTCCAATCTGAAGATTCAACCGTCCGCGCTAAGATTTTTGCCGTCAACCGGGGTGGAGCCTTGGTCCGCATCGAGGGACTCAGAGGGTTCATCCCTGGTTCTCACTTGAGCACCAAGGAACCTAAGGAAGACCTGATTGATCAAGAATTGCCTCTGAAATTCCTAGAAGTAGATGAAGAGCGCAACCGTCTTGTCCTCTCCCACCGTCGTGCGTTGGTTGAAAAACGCATGAACCGCTTGGAGCAAGGTCAAGTGGTCATTGGTCGCGTCCGTGGGATCAAGCCCTACGGAGCCTTCATTGATATCGGCGGTGTTTCTGGACTGTTGCACATCTCTGAAATTTCTCACGACCATATTGAGACGCCCCATTCCGTCTTTACCGTTGGTCAGGAAATCAAAGTCATGGTTATCGATCTAGATGCTGAGCGGGGACGGATTAGCCTCTCCACCAAGCAACTGGAAGAGACTCCTGGCGAGATGGTCCAAGACCAAGAAGCCGTTTTTGCCAATGCTGAAGAGCGGGCTGCTCGCTACCGTGAAAAGATGGAAGCGGAACAGCAAGCTCAGTTGGAAGAGGCGTTGGTTGAAGTCTCGGCAACTGAATAAGTTCCTAAGTCTCATAAACCTTAACCCTTAGGAAATAACCCTTCTTCAAGGTAGACTCGGTTTATTGCTCTTTACGGCGCTTAACTGCACTGCTATGGGGTGGGGGAACCCACCTTATTTTATGTCTAGCTCTTCCGTCCATGCAGACAACCCACCCTATATACAAGCCCTCTGGCAGCTAATTGAACCGACTATTGCTGCTTTAGACTTGGAAATAGTGGGCCTGCATCACCAAACCCACCACAATCCACCCATCCTTAGGGTAGATATCCGCAACCCCCAGCACGATACGGGACTAGCCGATTGCGAGCGGGTAAGTAGAGCGATAGAACCGATCTTGGATGGTGCGGAACACCTTCTTCCAGAAGCCTATGTTCTGGAAGTGTCCAGCCCAGGAGCAGAGCGCAACCTGACCACGGACCGTGAGTTTCAGGTATTTAGGGGTTTTTCAGTCACCATTCATGTAAGTCCTCCGATCAAGGGCAAAAGTGACTGGAGTGGAAAACTCCTAGAACGAACAGACGATCTAGTAATTGTGATGATTCAAGGCCGTAAGGTTCCCTTGCCTCGCGGTCAAGTCACCCAAGTACTGCTCACTCATTAGCGCCTCTAAAAAACAAGACAACTACATAATCTGGAGGACCCTATGTCCCTGATCCCCCTCCCTGGAATCAATGAACTGATTGACGGCATCAGCCGCGAACGAAATTTACCTAAAAGCGCTGTTTCAGACGCTTTACGCGAAGCCTTGCAGAAAGGGTATGAGCGATTCCGCAAGACCTATAAAGACAAAGATGCTGTTTTTGACGACGAGTATTTTCTAAATTTTGATGTGGACCTCGACCTGGAGAACCAAGGCTTCCGCGTACTAGCGACCAAGACGATTGTCGAAGCAGTAGAGAATACAGACCACGAGATCGCACTGGAAGAAGTGCTAGAAGTAGACCCTGGCGCTGAGCCGGGCTATCAGGTTTTAGTGGATGTTACCCCTGACAAACAAGAATTTGGCCGCATGGCCGCCATTCAAACCAAGCAAGTCCTCAATCAAAAATTGAGAGACTATTCCCGTCAGCTCATTCAAGAAGAATTTCGGGATCAAGAAAATACAGTCTTACAAGGACGGGTCACCCGCTTTGAAAATCGTTCCGTCATTGTCAGTGTCAACTCTGGCTTCGGACGCCCTGAAGTGGAAGCTGAACTGCCGAAAAACGAGCAACTCCCCAATGAACCCTATCGCATTGGTTCGGTGATCAAGGTCTTCTTGAAAAAAGTTTGGGAGGGTTCTCGTCGCGGTCCCCAACTTTCTGTTTCTAGAGCAGATGCAGGTTTGGTGGTCTATCTCTTCGCGAACGAAGTTCCAGAAATCGAAGATGAAGTAGTCCGGATTGTAGCCGTGGCCCGTGAGGCTAACCCCCCTACCCGCACCGTCGGTCCGCGTACTAAAATAGCAGTAGACACTTTGGAACGAGATGTAGACCCTGTTGGAGCCTGTATTGGAGCTAGAGGATCCCGTATACAAGCGGTAGTTAATGAACTCAGGGGTGAGAAAATTGACGTAGTTCGTTGGTCTCCAGACCCTGCGACCTACATTGCGAATGCACTCTCTCCTGCTAGAGTGGCGGAAGTGCGTTTGGTAGATCCAGAAGCCCGTCAGGCCCACGTCGTAGTCCCAGATGACCAGCTCTCTTTAGCCATCGGTAAAGAGGGACAAAATGTGCGTCTAGCAGCCCGTTTAACGGGATGGAAGATAGATATTAAGAAAGCTTCTGAATATTACCAAGCGGAGACACAGTAACCTATTTGAAGAAGAATTATCGTCGTTGCTTGAGCTGTCGCAAGATCGAGCATAAGTCTGCTCTTTTGCGGGTTGTGCGGTCATGGCCCAGTCAAACAGTACAATTGGGTGAAGGTATGGGCCGTTCCGTATACTTCTGTCCTGCAGTAGACTGCCTACAAGGTGTCGAGCGTAAAGGGCGATTGGCTAAAGCGTTAAAAGCTCCAGTCCCCCCTGCTGTTCTCCAAACCCTCTGGGAACAGGTTCAACACCATCGCTGCACCGACTCTTCTTTTTCTCAAGAGGCAGTACAGAGGTCGGGGGCAGGTGCCAACAGCATTCATTAAACACAGGTAGTAAGAGGGAAGCACGTCGAGGACAGTTCATGAACGAAAAAAAACGAATTTACGATTTAGCTCGCGACCTTAACCGCGATAGCAAAGATATTTTGGCCATCTGTGATGCGCTAAAAATTGTCTACAAAAGTCATAGCAGCTCGGTTAGCCATGAAGATGTAGAACGCATCAAGCAGCGGATCGCCAGTGGTCGCAGAACTGCCCAAAAGCCACCGGGGGTGCCCCCCCAAAAGCCAGGGATCGCAGGCATAGCCAAATCTAAGGCTCCACAAATTGTCTCTGTCCATCGACAGCAGATTGTTGGTATTCCCACGCGGCCCATTCAGCCTCCCGCCCCTCCCGTAGAAGCTGCGCCACCGCCTCAACCTACAGCCACTCCAACGGTGGCTCGTCAAGCGGTTATCGAACCTCAAGCTCCAGAGCGCGGTGGCAGTGTTAGCACTGTAGTCCCCGTTCAACCGGTAGCCAAAGAAGGCAAAAAGGTTGAGCCTCCGCGTGCTCCTGTACCCCCGCCTGCACTAACTACTGCTCCTGCCTCTGTTGCTCCTCCCGTAGTTCCTCCCGTAACGCCTCCTCCAGTCGCTGCACGTGCGGTTCCTCCGGTTCCTGAAGTACCTAAACCTCCTACCGCACCTCAAGCTCCAGCGGCACCCGTTGCTCCCCCAGGACCTATAAAAACTGAAGGGCCTAAACCAACCACCACAGGGGAGAGACCGACGAACCCGAGAGTGATAAAAAGCGCGGAGGAACCGCTGCCGCCTATCCGTCGGCTATCTGCTGTGGTGGAAGAAACCGAATCAGAACGGCGCGGGAAGGCTGGAGCTTCTCCTGCAAAGGCCCCCAAACCCCCTAAACGCTTAAAGGCGAAGGTTGTCGGGGAAGATGATGATGCAGTCGAACTCGATGTCACCAAAGCTTTAGATGAACAGTCTTTATTGGCCCGTCCGATTTCCCGGCCTACGGCCAAGGCAAGTGCCAACGCACCAGCCCCAGTGCAGACTACCCGGTTTACAACCAGTAAGAAACGGGGCTCTAGCTCAGCCAGTCAGCGTCGTCGAGACCGGAGGCCAGTAGAAGAAGCAAAGCCAACCAGCATTGTTTTAGGTGGAAACCTGACCGTTAAAGATCTGGCCGAATTGATGAAGGTGTCCAACACCGAAGTCATTAAGGTCCTCTTCCTCAAAGGCATCCCGGTTACCATCAACCAGACTTTGGATATGGAAACCGCTGAATTGGTAGCCACTCAACTCGGCTACGAGGTGGAATTTGCGGAGCAGGAAGCTGCGGCCAAGAAGACCGAAATGCTGGATATAGAAGACTTAGATCACCTTGTGATCCGTCCTCCAGTAGTTACGATCATGGGCCACGTAGACCACGGAAAGACCTCTCTTCTAGATGCCATCCGTCGCACTAAAGTAGCTCAAGGTGAGGCTGGAGGCATTACGCAGCATATTGGTGCATATCACATCGATGTTGAAGTAGAAGGCCGACCACGCCAAATTGTTTTCCTGGATACCCCAGGCCACGAAGCCTTCACGGCTATGCGGGCAAGGGGAGCCAAAGTCACGGATATCACCATTTTGGTGGTAGCTGCAGATGACGGTGTGATGCCTCAAACGAAAGAAGCAATTTCCCACGCTCGCGCTGCGGGTGTGCCGATGATTGTTGCCATCAACAAAATCGATAAACCTGAAGCCAATCCAGACCGGGTTAAGCAGGAACTTGCGGACCAAGGACTGCTTGCTGAGGAATGGGGTGGAGATACTGTTATGGTCCCAGTCTCAGCCAAATCTCAGCTCAACCTGGATAAACTACTGGAAATGATTGTGCTGGTAGCCGATGTCCAAGAACTGTCGGCTAATCCAGACCGCAGGGCTAAAGGAACGGTGATTGAAGGCAACCTGGACAAAGCGAAAGGCCCAGTCGCTACGATCTTGGTCCAGAATGGAACCATCCGCGTCGGCGATCCCTTTGTAGTCGGCTCCGTTTACGGTAAGGTTCGGGCTCTATTCGATGACCGCGGTGGTGCTGTTGAGAGTGCAGGTCCGTCCATGCCTGTGGAGGTCCTAGGATTCTCGGATGTGCCTGGGGTGGGCGATGAGCTGGAAGTTTACGCTGATGAGCGGGAAGCCCGTATAGAAGCTGAAAAGAGAGCTTTAGGGCAACGGGAAAACCGTTTAGCCCAGGCGATGGCGACCAGCCGGGTAACCTTGGGGATGCTTTCTTCGCAAGCGAAGGCAGGAGATCTCAAGGAACTTAACCTAATCGTCAAAGGGGATATGCAGGGTTCTGTGGAAGCGATTCTCGGATCCTTGGCTCAACTGCCCCAAGACCAAGTCCAGCTCAAAATTCTACTTTCCGCAGCGGGAGATGTCTCAGAAGCAGACGTTGACCTCGCAGCGGCTTCAGGGGCTATTATTCTCGGGTTTAATATCACCTTGGGTCCTGCGTCCAGAGCGGCGGCAGAGCGTTCTCACGTCACTATTCAAGAGTATGACGTAATCTACAAGCTCCTCGAAGATGTGCGGGATGCCATGGCTGGGAAACTAGAACCCGAAATGGTAGAAGAGCCTCTAGGGGTGGCGGAAGTGCGCCAGATTATTTCCATCGCCAAAGGAGCTGTAGCAGGCTGCATGGTCAAGGAAGGTAAGATCAGCCGCAGTAGTAATATTCGAGTCCGTCGGGGCAAGGATGTGGTCTATGAAGGCTATCTAGAGTCACTGAGGCGCTTCCAGGAAGATGTTAAGGAAGTCAATGCTGGCTTTGAATGCGGTATTCGGACTGCCTTTAGTGACTGGAAAGAAGGGGACTTGATCGAAGTCTATCGGATGGTCACCCAAAAACGCAGTCTGTAAAACACCTCCTTTCCCTCTGAATTTGGCGACGAAGGGAGGTCCCTAATGCTGAATCAGCGGCTCGTTTGGAGAGGGTGTCACCTTAATACTGGGAGCAGGATCTATGCCCGTATTTGGGGTGCCTGGAGTAGACGCCTGATTAGAAGGTTGCTTCAACAGAAGAAAATAGAATTTCCCAGGATTTTTAACTCCCCCAGCAATCTGGCCTGCTTCCGGTCCGGTACCCATAAACAGATCAGCCCTAGAAGGGCCAATGATTGCCCCGCCAGTATCCTGATTGAGCATCAAGCGACGGAAGGGGCGTCCTTCAATTTGGGTATCCACAAGAGCAATTGCTCCGTAGGGAAATACGGTCTTATCCGTAGCAAAGGAACGCTTTGCCGTTAGGGGAACTCCCAGACTACCTCTAGGACCTTCCGGTGTATTAGGTTTGGGCGCAAAAAAGACGTAGCTTTCGTTTTGATAGGCATAGGTATTGAATTCTTCAGGATGTTCTTGGAAATAGCTCATAATGCTTTCCAGGGAAACCTGTTTCCGGGTCATTTTACCTGCCTGGATGAGGGCTTGGCCCAAGCTCCGATAAGGCCGGTCCGTTTTACCCGCATAGCCTAAGCGTAGCTCCCGGCCTTCCGGCAAAGTTAGGCGGACAGATCCTTGTACCTGGGCTAAAAATACCTCCATCGCACTACCGAGATAGGCAAGTTCCAGTCCCTTGAGTAGACCTCCTTCTTCAATCTCCTGGCGGGTTGGATAGGGCACAATCCCATTGGGAGTTGATTTGCCCAGAGCTTTTCCTTTCTTATCTACGACCAAATCAGGAGGGAGGCTATAGAGAGGATAGATGAAGGGTGGAATGGGCTTGGTGCGAGCTTCATAAACAGGCTCGAAATAAGCAGTGTAGAGTATAGAGCCTAGTTGAGGTGCAGGAGTGAGGGGAGTCGTCCCAGAGAGGGGTGTGGGAGTATTGGATGGGGATGGTACGGAGGGCCTCGTAACAACGGTGTCTGGATGAACATAAAGCTGGAATTCTCGTTGGACCTGATTGCTGAACTCCCACCCGGAACGACAAGCATCCAAAAGGGCTCGCAAACGTTCCAGACTGGATTTTGCCCAGCTATGACTTACCCCGGCCAGAGGAAAATCTTCCTGGGACTTGGGCCCTTCGAAATACTGCAAACTGTAGGCTATGGACTGCTTAAGGGAATCCCGTTCCCGCCAGTCCTGAATCAAATTTCCCGAATTTTGGTTGATCGGGACCAATGGGCTTGCATAAGAAGCTCCAGCCAAACTAGAGACCGCTAGAGCACTTAGGATGGTCCGTCTCATCACCCACATCAGCACACTCCTCAGAGTTAGTAGATCAACATCTCCTAGATAGACAGAGTAAGCTATGGATAGCGCTTCATAACAATTTCATCAAAATCTGTAAGGGAAATAAGCTCATCTGTGCGAAGATTAACTCGTCCCAAGCATACAAACAACAAGAGGAGTTTAAGAAATTCCGGTTGTTAAAAAACTTTAGGGCTTCCAGGATATATTTCTGTGTTTAAGATCCCCCATCAACCTAATTTTAAGCTTTGTTTATGCCGCATTACGAGGCATGAACAGGGGCGGTATGATTTGGGGGATCAGTTTTGTCTGAATCTGGTCAACCAGCAGAAAATTTGAGGCTATCGGTCTGTACTTTCTAGTCTAAACCTTACTATAGGAGTTCCCCAGTGATCCGCTCCGCTACACGTTTCGATCCTAGTTCTATTACAGCGGCTGCTTTTATCGGAGATGAAAGGCTTCGCGTCTTCTCCGGTTCAGCCAATCCAGACCTAGCCCTGATGGTAGCTCGCTATCTGGGGATGGACCCAGGACCGTTAGTCCGCAAAGCCTTCGCAGATGGAGAATTATATGTTCAGATTCAGGAGTCGGTAAGGGGTTGTGATGTTTATTTGATTCAGCCTACCTGTGAACCCGTAAATGACCACCTTATGGAACTGCTGCTGATGATTGATGCCTGTAAACGGGCCTCTGCTCGGCAGATCACAGCAGTTATTCCTTACTACGGATATGCCCGAGCAGACCGAAAAACCGCAGGTCGAGAATCCATTGCCGCCAAATTGGTCGCCAATTTGATCACCAAGGCTGGAGTGAGCCGAGTCTTGGCTATGGACCTTCATTCAGCACAGATCCAAGCTTATTTTGATATCCCCGTGGATCATGTCTATGGCTCACCTGTAATCATTGAATACATCAAAAGTAAACATCTGGAAGATGTGGTGGTAGTCTCGCCCGATGTGGGCGGGGTAGCTCGTGCCCGTGCCTTTGCTAAAAAATTGGATGACGCACCGCTGGCCATTGTAGATAAGCGCCGTCAAGCCCATAACGTGGCAGAAGCGATGAATGTGATCGGGGAAGTAGAAGGCAAGACAGCTATCCTCGTCGATGACATGATTGATACGGCAGGGACGATTTCAGAAGCAGCCCGTGCCCTGATTGCAGAGGGAGCGCGTGAAGTGTATGCCTGTGCTACCCACGCTGTGTTTTCTGGCCCTGCCGTATCCAGGCTTTCCACAGGAATCTTCAAGGAAGTTATCGTTACCAATACCCTGCCGATTTCTCAGGCGCGACGTTTTCCCCAACTCCAAGTTCTTTCCGTCGCCAATCTATTGGGGGAAGCTATTTCACGTATCCATGAAGATTCTTCCGTCAGCAGCATGTTCCGCTAGGCGCTAGGATCGTCTGGTGACCTTTTCAACTGAATGTCTTATACACCCGACTGCGGTGGTTCATCCATCAGCCCAGCTCCACCCAACTGTTCGGGTGGGAGCCAACGCTGTTATCGAAGCTGATGTGATTATTGGCTCAGGCACCGTGGTGGCCCATCGAGCGGTCATTGCCCAGGGGACTGTCCTCGGCGAAAATAACCAAATTTATCCCGGAGCTATGTTAGGAGCTATCGCCACCTTGGTGATTCCTGAGAAGTCTGAGGAAGAAGGCTTACCAGAAGCCCTGCCAGGAAAGGTAGTCTTAGGTTCTCGAAATTACATTCGAGAACACGTAATTATTGAACGTGGGCCCGGTCAAGACACGGTGATTGGGAGCGACAATCTTTTAATGGGCTATGTATTCATTGGCCATGGGGCACAAGTCGCTGACAATACCGTTATGGTGAATTGGGTCCATTTAGGAGCTCATGTCCACGTTGCGCCCAGAGCCATCCTTGGAGGACTTGCGTTTATCTTGCCAAATGTTTGGATTGGTCGCTGCGTAATGGTCGGAGGTAAAGCCACTGTCCGCGAAGATATACCCCCTTTTATGCTCGCAGCGGATGTCCCTGCTCGGGTGCGTTGTCTGAATACCATTGGTCTTTCCCGCATTGGCATTTCACCGCGTGCGGATATTGAAGGTTATCGACTTCTCCGGCTTGCCCATCGTCTGCTCTACCGTTCTGGGTTGACCTTGCCAGCAGCGCTTGCCAAAATTGATCAACTAGCTGCCCATCCCCAGGTACAAGAACTGAGTAACTTTATAGAAGCATCCTTACAGAGAGCTCCCGAGCCTATTGGAGAAGTAGAGGAGGATTGACCTTTCCTGCGTATAGGGTAACCTATCAATGACTAGGGTGTGTTTAAGGTGAGCAGCCATCATAAGGAGATAGGATGCTACGCAGAATTATATATTTCCTGTTTGGAGAGCGGGCGGGCAGAGTCCTCGTTGGGGGCTGGAATTGGCTGTGGGGAAAACCTATAGATGAAGGCGGACAGGTTGCGGTTTCTGTGGCTGAGGAATCTCTGCGCACCATGCAGGAATCTGTCCAGCGCTTAACCCAGGCTGTATCAACCCAAGTGGCTGCCTACCAACGCGCGCAGCAGAAATATCAAGAAAAAGTTAAAGAATATAATCAATACGAAAAGCAAGTCCAAACAGCCCGTGGCAATAGTAATGGAGAAGCAGCCCGTCTTGCTATGGGGCGTTTGATTCAGGTAGAGAAGATACTCCCTCAGTTGGAAGAACAGGTGAGTCAAGCCGAGCAGTTTGTCAATCAGGCCAAAGAAAAGCTCAACCGAGAACGCGCGAAACTAGAAACTTCTAAGACTGACCTGCAAAATATGAAAGACCTAACCGAGATCAATGAGGCGTTAGAACAGATGGCTAAAGTGAATTCAGACTACAGTATCGACTCAGCCCGTTCCCAATTTGAAGCGGCCAAAGATGCCGTCCAACGCAAGAATCTGAAAATATCAGCTTTCAACGAATTATCCGAAAACCCGGCAGAGAAGGTAGACGAGGACTTACAAAAAATGACGTTAGATGATGAGATTACTCAGCGCTTGGCTAGATTTGATACGCCTGAAAAATTGCCGGAGAATCCATCGTGAGTCAGTCTAAAAGTGGGCTTCCTCCCATTGTTTACATTCTGCTCCTGCTTGGTCTCGGGGCAGGTGGTTATTACTACTACACCAATAAACAGGGAAATGGAGCTCCTTCCTTGAGTCTGCCTACGGCTGATTCAGCAAATTCACCGGCAGCGGTCTCTACGACAACTTCAGGGCTGAATCTGCCAAATACGCTATCGGCCGGAAGTTCTGTGCGACTGGATGGGTCTACCAGCCTTGCTAAGTTTAACCAGCGCTTGGGCCAAGCTTTTTTAGACCGTTACCCAGGGGTGAACTATGACTGGAAAGCCAATGGCAGTTCCAAGGGGATTCAAGCTCTACTCGCAGGCCAAGTAGATATAGCTGCAAGCTCTCGACCGTTGACGGAGGAAGAAAAAATTAAGGGTTTAGTGGCTGTCCCCGTCAAAAGCGATGCCATTGCGCTCTTAGTCAGCAAAGAAAGTCCTTTTGAGGGAGGACTGACCTCTAACCAAGTGCGGGATATTTTCACGGGTAAAGTAACGAATTGGTCACAGGTAGGCGGTCCACCCCTCCCTTTACGGGTGATCAACCGCAATTCGAGCAGCGGAACCTATAAAGTCTTCCAAACTGCGGCGTTAGAAGGGAGCAATTTTGGCAGCGGTCCTAACTGGACTACGATGAAGCGGGATGTCACGACTGAGATTTTGCAGCAATTAAAAACAAATGGCATTGGTTACGCAAACTACAGTGAGATCAAAGCGCAGAAGACTATTCGGGTTATCCCCCTAGACGGGAATTCTCCAGGTTCCCCCAATTACCCTCTCCCCACCGTGCTCTATTATGTCTATAGTCCGAACGCCACCGAAGCTACCAAAGCTTTTGTTGCGTTCGCCACGAGTCCTGCCGGGAAAGCCATTGCTGCGTTAGAGTAGCAATGGCTTTCCTGTTCTCGATACATAAAAAAGACGTGAAATCTCCATTTTTCAAAAGTCCAGTTTGGGCTATCTTCTGGGGTTTCTTGTTACTGGCTCAACCTGGCCACGCGGAAACTTTACGCATCGGTATTCAGCAATGGTTTGGGCCCCAAGACCGAGTTACGATTCAGGCGAGCGGGGGTGGAACCCTTTCTCTTAAGTTTCCAGAGCAATCAGCTCCTTTAAAGACAAAGGCGATCACTCTAAAAGCTCCGCTCACTGCTTTGTCTGCGCCCCAAGATCTGAGTCGTTTGGTGATTAGTTCGCACCGTAGTTTTGAAGACGCCGATCTAATTGCGACGAACCTCCGTAAAGCAGGATTCCCTGTAGAAGTAGCGCGCCCTAAACGCTGGCAAGTATGGGCAGACCGTAAGATCTTTCGGGATACAGCCCTAAAGGAATCGGTACTGCCCAAACTCCAACAGCAGGGGTACCCCGCGCGTATTGAATCGGTCATCCGCAACGAAGGTCCCCTACTTTCCTGGAATGCCGATGGACTCCAATACAGAGGACCTAGGTTAGAGATTTCTAGCACCAGTGGCAAGATTAAGTTTGGACGTTATACCTATCCAGGAACCTTATCCATAGAGCCCAACTCCTATGGCACGTACACCGTTATCAATACCGTAGACCTGGAATCCTATATACGGGGTGTTGTCCCTTACGAATTGAGTGCTAACCCACCGTTTGAAGCGATTAAAGCCCAAGCCGTCATCGCGCGCACCTATGTGCTCAAAAATCGCCATCGCTTCGCCATAGATGGCTATGAGCTCTGTGCTACGCCCAATTGTCAGGTTTACCGGGGAATTGGCGGATTAACTCCAGCGATGGATGAAGCCGTGCGCCAGACAAAAGGTCAAACGGTCAGTTATCAAGGACAGCTCGTTGATGCGCTCTACACTTCCTCTAACGGGGGAAGGACCGCTAGCTACACTGACCTTTGGCAAGGTACCGACCGACCCTACCTCCGATCATTCTTTGATACCCCTCTGAAGATTCCCCAACTCACCTTCTCACGCTTAGATCGAGAACAAGATATCCGTCAGTTTTTGGGAAGTACTCCGCTCTTGAATGAATCTTCTTGGCCTGGCTTCCGCTGGAAGCGAACCTATTCCAATCAGGGATTGATGGACTCTTTTTTGGAAAACTTGAGCAGCGTAGGAATATCGATTCCCCCTTTTACCGTTGTTCAAAATATCCAAGTTACCCAACGTTCTAGCAGTGGTAGAGTTCTTGCCCTCCAAGTCCAAACTGACAGTGCTACCTTCACTCTGGGAAAAGATGCCATTGTTGCTGTCATTGATAAACTGCCTAGCTCTCTGTTCTTTGTAGACCGCACCCCTGAGGGTTCCTTTATCTTTACGGGAGGAGGCTGGGGGCATGGCATTGGTTTGAGCCAATACGGAGCTTATACTTTAGCCAATCGAGGCTGGAATTACCGGAAGATTTTGCAATTCTATTTTCCTGGGACACAAATTTCCGAATGACCTCTTGGTTCCTACCTATAGCGTTAGAAGTTCAAGGTTATACTATTTGGGATCCTCCTTCATTTGCCATGCCTCTAAACATTGGCGATCCTGCCCCCTCTTTTAAAGCTTTAAGTACTGCGGGAGAAGAAATTTCTCTAGAAAATTTACAGGGGATAAAAGTACTCCTTTACTTTTATCCTAAAGACGATACCCCTGGTTGTACCAAAGAAGCCTGTGGATTTAGAGACCAATGGTCCCGCTATCAGGAGCAGGGAATTATGGTCCTAGGGGTGAGTAAAGACTCTGTGGCCGCTCACCAAAAATTCACCCAAAAATATACGCTCCCTTTTCCTCTATTGTCAGACCCTGATGCCGTCATCGCCAGTTCATACGGAGTTTGGGGAGAAAAAAAGTTTATGGGAAAGACGTACATGGGGGTCAACCGCTCTACCTTTTTGATTGATGAAAACGGTAAGATTGCCCATATCTGGTCTAAAGTCAAAACGGATACGCACGCGGAAGATGTTCTGAGCATCCTTACATGAAAGATTTCCAAGAAATTCCTGTAGCTCGTCGTGAAGCCTCTGCCGGGCAAACCCCACGGCGGACGGCCGCAAAAAAAGGCACGTCTCCTTTGGTTTGGATTGGACTAGGCGTAGGAATCGCAGGGATTGCTTTAGGTTTTTTTCTGACCAGTGCTCCTTCAACTCCTCCTACTGCTTCAGCTCCAAGTAATGTCACAGCCCCCGATCCTACAGTGACTCCCACAGCTGCTCCGAGCACCTCTGAACCGGATACCCTCTTGGGCCATCATCGCTATGCAGACGCTCCTTTATCAAGCTTGACTGTCGTTTCCAGGACCAAGGGAAAGGTCGTCATGCTGCGCGTTGTAGCAGCAGAGAAGTTTTTTGAGATGCAACGAGCCGCAGCCAGAGATGGCATAGACTTAGTTGCTGTTTCTGGCTTTCGGGATAAAGCCTATCAACAAGGCCTTTTTGACCGTAATTTAGGCAAAATGGGCCAAGCTATGGAAGTAACCAAGGTCAGTGCCCCCCCAGGCTATAGCGAACACCATACGGGTTATGCCTTGGATGTCGGAGACGGCGGGCAGCCAGAAACCCATGTAGAAACTACATTTGAGCAAACGAGAGCTTTTGAATGGCTGCAAAGCAATGCAGGACGCTTTGGCTTTGAAATGTCCTTTCCCAAAGACAACAAGCAGGGGGTTAGCTATGAACCTTGGCACTGGAGATTTATAGGAGATCCAGAGAGTTTAGAGACCTTCTATCGCAACAGCCCCTAATGGACGCACACTAAGAAGCCCACTCCAGAAAAAATTCATAAACATAGATCCATTTGCGAGAGAACTACTTCCGCCCTTTGTTTCTAGGGAAGCGGGCTGCTTTGTGTTAGACAACTTGAGTCCTAGTCTTTTGTCGTCTATTATACAATCCGTCATAGCATTAATTATAGAGAACGAGGAGACAACAGTACGCTGCCTAAATTTCTAGGGAATTCTGTACAAAAGTTTCTGTAAAGACTTTGTTTGTACATAAAGCCCAAGCGAACTAAAACCTTTAAATTTCAATTAACTTATTATCAAGAGAAAAAGTGAATTTGTCCAAGGGATGGATCTTCTGAAACTATGTATACCGTCGCCAAGATTCTTAGGACAGGTGGGATCAAGAGCCTATCGGGTTGGACATCATCAAAATATTCTAGCCTAGGTAGCGACAGATATATATATTATTAGAGAAGAATATAGAACTTGCTTAACTAACATTTTAAATAAGATAAAAGTGAATTAATATTCCTTAATAATCACTTGTTTATTGTTATAAATCCTATCTATATATTTCCGAATAAATGATTAGCTCGATCTTATGATCATCTAAAAATTTCATTTAGACTGTACTTGCTGAGTGCAAAAATATTCCCATCCAAGACCACTCTTAATCCTATGGCTGCAGAATACTTGCGTTGACATAATGTGCCAAACCTTAAGCTCAATTCCTGTGTGGCTGGGTGTTCCTTTCCAGAAATAAATAAAGCAAGAGCCGTATACCCACTCAAAAGGATTCAAATTTTTACCAAATAATGTTAATATTCCCAAAAATGAGGGAACAGTATATGTATCCTCACCAAGTAGAAACTAGCTAGCAGCATAAAGCTTCTCTCCTTCTTTCGAATACCAGGGATTGGTATAAAGTTCAGGAGACTTGACAGGTGAGATCAGTTTTTTCATCCTGATTCAATCTACAAATCTACGGGAACCGAGAATAGCATCCATGTCCTACCCTATTCGAAGCATCATCAACCATTGTCAAGATGATGAACTGAGCATGGCAGAGAAATCTAAAGTCTTTTACAAAGATTTATACTTTGGGCTAGGTTTAGTCATAATATATGGGGCGTTATCCTCTGTTAACGAGTGGTTGCTATCAAGCTTCTCGTTTACACAGGGATCCAACCTGCTCCCGCTGTCTACTAGACGGCATTGTTCCTCACACTCAAACTCTCAACTGCTTACACCTTATCTAGACGTCGATGGGCTAACAGACATATGAAACACCTTCTTCTCATAGATGATGACACTCGCTTTCTACTCCTGATGGGAGACTTTCTGGAAGAGCGGGGTTATCAATTAAGTCGAGCGGCCAATGGGAAGCAAGGTATTGAAGTCCTAGGTCGACTGGCGAGGGAGTCCCGCCCCCCAGACTTGATCGTTTGCGACGTTATGATGCCCCAAATGGATGGGTATGAATTTGTGCGTACCCTGCGGGCGCTGCCTGGTCGCGAAGCCCTTCCTGTTATCTTCCTCTCCGCAAAAGGAGAAGTCCCTGACCGGATTCGAGGACTCAAGGAAGGAGGAGATGCCTATCTCGTAAAACCATTTGAACCCGATGAATTGGTAGCCTTGACCGAAGCTTTACTGCGCCGTTCAGAGCACGTGAAAACCTCAGGCAGTGGCCTAGACGGATGGCGAAATTTAGGCGAACCTGCCATCGCTATTCAATTTGATGTAGACCTTACCGCAACGGAAGGTAAAGTACTGCGCTATGTGGCTCGTGGCCTTTCCAACAAAGAGATCGCAAAAGAAATGGGCGTCTCTCAACGGACCGTAGAAAGCCATGTCAGTAATATGCTCCAAAAAACCACGCTTACTAATCGGACTGAGTTAACCCGTTGGGCTATTGAGAGTGGCCATATCTAAAAGTTTGTTGCTCCTCAGAGCCTGAAGCGAATAGCTTCACGGCAAAAACAGCAGGGATAGACCGACTTGACTGCTTTAGCAGGTCTAATCGCTCAGGAGTGGGCTCCGTATAAAGTTTTATACTCCTACCATCAGGACTAACAAGGAGAAACGCACCAATACCCAGTAGCCCAAGAATCAATAGACTGAGTAAAGTAGTGAATAATCCCAGAGGATAAGGTCGCTTAGGAAGTGGTCCAGCAGGCTCGGCAGGAGTAGACTGTTGCGCAAAAGAATCTGGTGTAGGCCGAAGAGGAGGAGAAGTTGGAGGAATGGGCATGGGTTGTGGCTTGATCTCTGGAAGTTCAGGCTCCTGTCTTTCGCCTTTTTGTCCTGACTGTTTAGCGCGCCTAGTTTTTCTCCTCGCATCCGAATTTGGATTTGGCTTGGGCGTATTCCCTTGGGCGGGAGGAAGGGATGGTGGGAGATTATCGTTGCCGGAATTCACGCCCAGCGCTCCGTAGGATTACTTTTAAAATTCATATTGAGAATATGATTGTAGGCCAAATAAAGATACCTCATTTGAAACAACGCTGTGCGTGGAGGATATGCAGAATGCAGTCTTCATATCAAGTACGCCCCTGAGAACCCAAAATCTGCTTGAGTTTACTCGAAACAAAACTTACTAACACGCCAAGAAAAAAAATTCCAAGTAGCGGATTAATGACTGGCGTCCATAAAGACCGCCACATCGAAAGGCCCAAATTTAGGCCAAGGGTATTGCCAATAACTGCCACCACAAACCATAGAAAAAAGAAGCCAATAGCAGCCATGACCCAAAGCAGAAAATTGTCCCAATATTGCTTCATAGTTTAAACTTCGATGACGCTCTGGATTGTACTATGCCCATCAAGAGCCTCAACTTGTTCTCCCTCTATTATTCGGCAAGGCTCGACCTGGACAATTTCTTTCCAGCCTGGTTCCCACTGACTCCGGTCTTTAAGCACTCTAGCGTTCACCCAAAACTGAACTTTTTCATCGACAACGGAGCGCATCAGCGCGAATGTAAAGGGTTTGCGGTCTGCCCTCCCGTGCACCTGATAGTGCCGCCATCCTTGAATAGACTTTGCCGCTGTCCATTTAGAGCCAACAAGATGGGGGAAAAAGAGTTGTTGCTTGCCTTTCATGGTCCCTAGTACATTTTGTATTCAAGATCCTAACTCCAACCACTCGACCCTGGTCAGAAAAAGATTAGGATACAGGTTGATTTAGCTAAGATGCTTTCATGAAATTCCGTGCCACGGTCCAGATTACCCTCCGCCCCTCCGTTCTAGATCCTCAAGGGGTAGCAGTGCGCGCTGGACTCCAGCAAATGGGATATGCCCAAGTTGAGGAAGTCCGGGTGGGCAAGTATGTTCAACTAGAGCTGGAAGCTGAGACTGAAGAGCAAGCACGCCAACAGGTGGACCGTATTAGCGACCAGCTTTTAGCCAATCCGGTAATCGAGAATTACCACTTTGATTTGGTTGCCGTTTAAGTGGATTTTTTGAATCGGCGTAGGATTTGATTTCTAAATAGGGTGATTTCCGGGAAATCTAAACGCCACAACCAGAGCGCTTGGCTGGCGAGCCCGATGCTTAGGGCAATCAGTAGCTTTGTGAGTACGACAAAAAAGTTTTCTCCAGGCCAGAAGTGCTGTAGTCCTGCATAAACACCCCAGGTCAAAGCTCCCGTGAACAAAGCTCCGATAAATAGAATGGCTAAAGGCCCAAACAGGCCAGAGCGCCATCCCAACGGCCCAACCTTCTTTCTAAATAACCAGGCCAATCCTACGAACGTGATCGTGGTCACACCCGCCGTCGCTAAAGGAATTCCAGGCGCACCGATCCATTTAACCAATAGAAAATCCAAAGCAAAATTTAAAGCAATACCCAGAAAGCTCATGATTAGAGGCGTTTTTCCATCTCCCAGAACATAGAAGAGCCGGATCATCAGATCTCGACCCAAAAAACTGAACATTCCCACTGTACCGGCGATGAATAGCCCAGAAACCAATTGCGTAGCTTTTGAGTCGAAGGCCCCACGCTGATAGATAATTTGGACAATCGGCTCACTCAAGGCTATACAAAAAGCCATCAGCGGCAAGACTGCTATCGCTAAGGTGATCAGCCCCTGACGGATCTTAGAAAGCAGCTCAGAGCGGTCTTCTTCTCCACTGAGGCGACTATAGAGGGGCAACAGAGGAATCAAAAAAGCATTCGACAAAATGCCTTGAGGCGTTTGTACCAACAAATTAGCCGTGGGTAGGCCCCCAATCACCCCTGCTCCCAAAAATGAGGCAAAGAACTGGTCTGTATAGGTATTCAAATTAGCCAAGGTGGAACTCAAGGTGGCAGGAGCCATTAGCTTCATCACCTGTCTAACTTGAGGGAGATGCCAGTCGAAACGAGGACGTAAAGAACCTAACCCCAATTTCCATTGCAAAGGGACCTGGGCAAACCATTGCAGGAGTGCTCCAGCCAGCGTTCCCCAAGCCAGAACTTGTGCGCCATAGTCCTTGGCAAAAAACAAAATGGCAACGATTACAGCGCCACTAGAAAGAATAGGACTTAAAGACGGGAGGACAAAGCTATTGGCTGTGGTGAGTACCCCAAATCCAAGTCCGACTTGCCCCGCGATAAAAGCCAGTGGGGCCATGATCCGCATATCGTGTACGGCGATAGCTTGAACCTCTGCCGGTGCGCCTTGAGCCACCAAACCGACAATCCAAGGAGCGGCAACCATAATTCCGACGGTAGCCGCACCAAAGGCTAAAGCTACCAGCGTGTTCAAGGTTTCGATGACCCGTGGTTTGTCTTCAGAATCTTTGGATAAAACACTGACAATGGCACTATGGAAAGGGCCGTTTACTCCCCCCAGGATGATGAGAAAAAAGGCAGGAAGACTATAAGCGAGATTGTAAGCATCAAGCGCTGACGACAGACCGTATTGGGCCGTCATGGCCTGCGCACGCACCAGGCCCGCCACTTTACTCAGCAACGTGACCACTACGATCAAAGAAGCAGCTTTTAAAAGAGATTTGGGTGCGGAATGGGCAGGCATAAATTAAGTAGGCATAAGTTAAGCGGGGGTAGACCTACCCGATACTAACAGGCGTGCGTAGCTGTTTTAGCGGACTTGGACCGTGCCGACTTGAAGAACCCGAATATCCACACCGCGCTCAACTTTTTCAGTGCCCACAGGAACGATCCCAAAACCGTTGATGCCCTGCAAGTTGACTAGATTACCGGAAGCATGGGAAGACCGAGGCGTGAAATATAGTTGCTCTTCCTGTTGATATAAAACGCCTCGGACATAGGTTTCGCGATCCCCAGTTCCTTCAGCAGGAGCGGTCAGCCGTGCAGGCAGTACAGGGAAATTTTGTAAACTTTCGGGATAGCCCATGCTTTTACGAATCGCCGGGTAAACGGTCAGCCAAAAGCCTACTAAACAGGAGACAGGATTGCCCGGCAGTCCCCAGTAAACAACCTGGTTCAGCAAGGCAAAGGTGAGCGGTTTTCCAGGTTTGACCCGGACTTTCTGAAACAAGATCTGGGCACCTAAGTTTTGGAGCGCTGTTTTCACATGGTCATAATCCCCGACAGAGACCCCGCCAGAACTAAGGATGAAATCTGCATCTAGGGCCTCGGTGATCGCCTGTGTAAGCGATGGGATGTCATCCTTCACTACTCCCAGCAAACGAGGAACCGCTCCCGCTTCGATGACTTGCGCGGCCAGAGCATACTGATTTGAGTCAATAATTTGACCTGGTTGCAACTCATGACCGAGGGAGACCAGCTCATTTCCCGTAGAAAGAATCGCTACGACCGGACGACGATACACAGAGACAAAACTGCGGCCCACACTACTGAGGATGCCAATTTCTGGAGCACGGAGCACGGTTCCCGCAGACATTAACAAGTCGCCAGTCCGTAGATGGGCTCCTTTGCTCACCATGTTGGCCCCAGAGTTTACCGATTTGAGGATGCTCACAGTGCCATCGGGGTTAGCCGTGGTATTTTCCTGAATTACCACCGCATCGGCCCCTTCTGGCATCATCGCCCCAGTAAAAATGCGGCTTGCTTCCCCCATCCCCAGTGGATGCTGAGGAATAGTTCCGGCAGCAATTTCCTCGACAATAGGCAAGGTTACAGGAATTACTCCCAAATCTTCGGAGCGCACAGCATACCCGTCCATCACAGAACTATTCCAGCGAGGAAAATCTAGAGATGAGAAAACAGGTTCTGCCAAAACTCGATATAAGGCAGAAAATAAATCTACCCGCTCAATTCCAAGGGGCTTAATCGAGCCTAAAACTAAAGCTTGAGCTTCTTCGATGGGGATCATGGTCTGATGCTCCTAGCGATTCAGTAGACCCACGTCCCAGCAGGATAGACCCCCGGTTGGAGAGCACTATGAATCAACGCCCCTCTACCCACCAGCGTATTGGCAAGAATCATCGCTTTTGAGCCAAGTTGAGAATAGGCTCCGATGTAGCAAGGGCCTTGCAGTTTGGCTTCAGGAGCAATTTCCACTCCTTCCCCGACCCAAACCTGGGGAGCAATTTCTTGGGCTTCCAGGGCGTAGGGCATGACCCCCGAGAGAATATCCAGATGAGCTTGCAGATATTTTTGGGGATTGCCGATATCCATCCAATAGCCTTCATAAGGAAATCCGAAAACGGTGCCCTTACTGACCAAAGAAGGGAATAATTGACGCTCCATACTCCAGGGTTGACCAGCGGGGACTTCCTGAAAAACTTCTGGTTCCATGACATAGGTACCGGCGTTGATCGTATCGATTCCTAAGAGGGCAGCCTCTTCTGGAGTAGGCTTTTCACGAAAAGCGCGGACAGGCTGTGCTGCGTTTGATGCCTGTTCAAGCTCTACCAAACCATAGGCTGTAGGGTCTTGAACCCGGTAAAGGGCAATGGTTGTTTTCGCTTGCGCTGAACGGTGAGCGGTGATCAGCGCTTTGAGATCTAGATTGGTAAGAATATCGGCATTAAACACAAGCAAGGTCTCACCCGTAAAATATTCTTCCGCTAGTTTGACGGCCCCACAGGTATCCAGGGCTTCTGTTTCCAAGCTATAGCGGACTTTGACCCCAAACGGGCTTCCGTCTTGGAAGTACCGCTGAATGTGCTCAGCTCCATAGCGGACATTCAAAAGAATGTCGGTAATCCCGACATCTCGACACCTTTCGACGAGCACTTGGAGGAAAGGGCGGTCAAAAAGGGGAATCATAGGTTTCGGGGTGGCATAGGTAAGCGGACGTAGACGAGTACCCTTTCCACCAGCAACGATTACAGCCTGCATTGCTTCACTCCTTTCTTGATTAATTTGGCCTTCACTAATTTAGACTTGGCTAATTTCAGCACAGAACAATCTATCCACTGCGGTATAATCCCTCTAGAAAGAACCCGTTTCCCTTGGCGCAGCATAACGTTTAACGGCTTATCCCCACACAACTAAATTGCTTATGAGCAACCAGCTTGCCGCAGACCACGTCTATATCGTTACATCACTTGCCCATCCTGGGTATTCGAGATTTCGTTCATGAAACGTTGGCTACTGTTTGCGGTTCCTTGTTTTTGTCTATTTGTATCTTTAGGCGCATTATCCGCGATCTGGCTGCCCAACACTCGCCCTTTCAGTACTCTCAACTCTGAACAACAAGCGACTCTAGCGAAGCTACGCTCTGGCGAAAATCGCCTAGATCACTCCATGAATATTTTGGTCTTAGGAACCGATGTGGTAGCGAGTAGAGAATCCACCAAAACTGGATTCCGCGCTGCTACCCATTCTCTGGACGGGCGCTCCGACACGATACTTCTGGCTCATTTAGACCCTGCCAATAACAAGATAAACGTCCTCTCCATTCCTCGCGACAGTCGTTTCACTATCGAAGGGGTGGGCAAACGTAAAGCGAATGAAGCAAACCAGCGCGGAGGCATTCTACTGGCCGCCCCTACCATCAGCCAGAATTTGAACGATGTGCCGATTGACCGTTATGTCCGCATCAACACCCTAGGCGTCATTGATTTGGTCACTGCCGTAGGTGGAGTCAGAGTCTATCTACCCAAAGCCATTAAGTACAGCGACGATTCTCAGCACCTCTACATCAACATTGCGCAAGGGTGGCAAACCTTGGGAGGACTCGATGCCCAGAAATTTATGCGCTTCCGTCATGATGAACTAGGTGATATTGGCCGAGTCCAACGCCAACAGCAAGTGATCAAAGCCTTGGCTCAAAAAGTGGCCAGCCCTGATGTGCTCACCCGCCTCCCCCAGATTGTCGACGTCCTCAAAGCCAATATCGATACCGATCTATCCCTGGAAGACTTATTGTCTCTAGCTCAGTTCGGACTCAGGGTCAACCCAGATAAGGATCTGCAGCTCGTTATGCTCCCAGGCCGATTCAGCCGTCCTGGAGAATTTAACGCCAGCTATTGGCTCCCCACGGAACATAGAATTCCCGGTCTGATCAACCAATATTTTGCTTGGGGCGATCCCCAGACCGATCGCACTGAGCTGCGGCCAAGTCAGATTCGTATTGTCTTGCAGAACTGTAGTGGGGATCCTACCGCGCTACAGGCAGCCAGAAAATTCCTCAAAAAACAGGGATTTACGAACCTAGGCACCCTCAGAGACCAGATAGACCCGATTTGGCATACCGAGATTGTTGCTCAACAGGGCGAAAAAGCGCCAGCAGAACTCGTCCAGCAAGAACTAGGGCTTGGAGACATTAAGGTAGAAGCTACGGGCAATATTCTGTCCGATGTAACCGTAAAAATTGGGAAGGATTGGGCTGCCACCAAGCCCAGGGTCTAAGACAAGACCGAGAAACTCAAAATCTAATAAGCCAAAGTCTGAAGTGTCTCTCTCAGATAGAGGCGTACCCGTTCCTCATCGGTCACAGATACTTTAAAATTCTTTGCTTCCTGCCATCTTAGAAACCCAGAACTCTTGACAATAGCTTTCTTCAGGGCTTCCCAAGTATTTCCGCCAGAAGCTGATGATAGAGTGCTTTTAGTCATGGTTTAATTCTCACTGGTCACTCAACGATAGCCTAGAGATCTATAGACTTTTGTACCATAGTGAACATTTTATATTGGTGATTTTGGGGCAACGAGGAGCGAACGAAAGCAGCACTCCAAAAGTTCTGGCATACGCCGATGAGGACGCCATCCCTGCTCTGTTACCTGCACAATGGCATGGTCACTGCGTCCTTGTACATAAACCGTTTGTGCGGAGTCTTGAATCCTGTAGCACCAAGCCATGCGCGGTGCCCGCAGCTGAACGAGTTGAGCCCCAAGTAGAATTTCAGTGCCAAAAGGGATGGACTGAAGGTACGCCACATTCAAAGCAGTGACGGGAAGATCGGTCCCATGCTGCAATAACTCCGGCAGAGAAGTCCCAGCCGCTACGGCGAATTGTATGCGAGCCATCTCTAGCCACTGGACAATCGCCCGGTGAGAAACTACGCCCCCATAGTCCGTGTCGTGGGGGTAAATGGGATGAACAGACCAAAACCAACCTTGAGTGTCCAACATAGTCTTAAGGATGTGAAGGGCAAGTGCTATCTACCAAGCCTACTGCTGGAGAGGACCATTCCTCAACAAGACCGCCTTGACAAAGCGTACTCATAATGAGTACGCTTTGTAAGATAAGACCCATCGTCCATTTTGCTCAATTAGGAGTCAAATCTATGTTGTCGAATCGAGAAGGCCAGAAAGTTCCAAACGTTACATTCCCTACCCGCCAAGATAATGAGTGGGTGAATGTAAGCACCGATGACTTATTCGCAGACAAGACCGTAGTCGTTTTCTCCTTGCCTGGAGCATTTACCCCTACCTGCTCGTCTGTGCATCTCCCTGGCTATAACGAATTGGCTAAAGTTTTCAAAGAAAATGGCGTGGACAAAATTGTTTGTATATCGGTCAACGATACTTTTGTGATGAATGAATGGGCCAAGGACCAAGAAGCAGAAAATGTGATCCTGATTCCCGATGGCAATGGAGCGTTCAGCGAAGGCATGGGCATGCTCGTGGATAAGACGGACCTCGGCTTTGGGAAGCGGTCTTGGCGTTATTCCATGCTGGTCAAAAATGGCGTCATCGACAAGATGTTTATTGAGCCAGAAGAACCAGGGGACCCTTTTAAAGTATCGGATGCTCAAACTATGCTCCACTACCTCAATCCCAAAGCAGTCAAGCCTAGAACAGTTTCCTTGTTTACAAAAGTAGGATGTCCTTTCTGCGCCAAGGCTAAAGCCATGCTGCAGGAACATGGTTACGATTACGAAGAGATCATCCTGGGCAAAGATGTCACTACGCGCTCGGTACTGGCTATGACTGGAGCGATGACCGTTCCCCAGGTGTTTATCGATGGTCAGCTCATTGGTGGATCTGAAGATCTAGCCGCTTACCTAGGGGTTGCCTAAAGTTCTACAGAACATGGCTGTAGGTCCGCAAAAAATGCGATATTAATAATGTGCAATCTTTGTTTAAGAAACTTATTCTTAGGCAGTGAAGATACACAATCTTGGTTTGGAGTGTGCTGCGGAACTTCCTCCGCAGCATTTTTATTCTCCAAAAATGTGCCTTGGCCAAGAACAACGCTATCTTAAGAATATCGTTATTTTATTAAGGTTGCAGGAGCCATGCTGATTGCTGCTAGTTTAGCCTCTGAAATTATTGGCATAGGGATTGGAATGTTTGTCTTGACCGTAGTAGGAATGGCTGTGGGCTTTGGCCTTCTTAAGGTTGGCGGAGAGCATATCAGGCTCTAAAGGTCTCTCTAACGCCTAGAAGAACATCCGCTCGTACTCTGCCAGGAGGTCATCAATTTCATTGAGGGCCTCCCGCACGTCACTTTGAAGAGAGGCGCTTAGGTCTGTACGCTCCAGTAACGAAACGACAAAGCTACGTTTCTCTCGAATTGCTTCGATCTTGCCCTCAAGTACTTTACGGTCCATGGCAGCTCCTTGGGTTCATGAATATCTTCCTTCCCTAATATCCTACGAAAAGAAGTAACATTCAGCCCTGTGTCTAGATTTGTGCAACGGTTATTACTTCCTGATGTACGATATTGATGATTCTGTAAAGTAATTTGCAATATCCCTTTAAGATTCGCCATGCGGCAGCAAGTTATCGAAGGAAAATTTGTAGCCCTCCCCCCCATTGCAGTAAGAGGTTGATGCCCAATGAAGAGCCCGGTACTCGCTGTTCTAATTTTTGGCTTTGGAGCTTTAGCTCTAACCAGTTGCAGTTCTGACCGTAGCATCGGATCCACCGCAGTGCCGGTCTATGGTATTGTCCAGTGTCCAAAAGCCAGTGAAGGTCGGGGTACTATTGCCCTTGCTCCTGGCACCGTCCTGAAGAGTACTAATCTTTGTCTGGAAGCACGTTCCGCTAAGTATGAAGGCAAGATTGCCAAGATTATCTGGGGAAGCACTTCTCCGATTGGGCCGGTCTCTGCTGAACTTGCCAGGGATGCCTCGGGCAAAATTGCGTTAACGTATGCGGGCGGTCGCCACGGTACGCAAGCAACTTTACAGCAAGGCAGTCAGCGTATACCCTTCAACTTCACAATTAACGCGCTTGAAGCCAGTGGAGCTGCAGCGAGTCAAATAGATACTTCCACCAACTTCGTAGGTTCTATAACCGTGCCTCCGCTGAGAGGCCTGGGGTACACCGATTCAAGAGGTCGGGGCGCTGACGCTGGCTATGACCAATCCACAGCTTTCTATGCCTACAGTCCAGAAGGAGCCGTAAAGGGTACAGAGGAATCTAGGGTCCGAGAAAGTGGTGAAGGCAAAATAACATTCCAGGTGAAGAATATCAATGCTGACAAGGGTGAAATCTCAGGGACCTTTGTCTCGGATCAACCTTCTGGAGTCGAAGGGAAAGGTGAAGTCCAGGTAGAAGGCTACTTTATCGGCAATTTTAAAGCAGGTGCTTAGACCTGCTTTAGTCTAGATATAGATATTAAAAAACCTCCTGTCCAGGAGGTTTTTTAATACTTTGACAGGGGTACTCTAACAAAGCATTCTATAATCACGGGATCCTTTCTGATGGTGAGGCGTGAGGTAGTGAAATACGTTGGTGCTCTACTCTGGCTTCTTTTGAGTGCCGTCTGCTTGAGTAAACCTGTGTTTGCAGACCAAAATCCTACCTATCAAAACCAGAATCTCTGGCGAACCGTTTCCTTTCCCGTAAACAATTTTTCTCGTATTTCTTCTCGTTTCGGCTATCGTTCTTCGGCAACCGGTGGGGAAGGGCAAGAGTTTCACAATGGCTTGGACCTGGCGGCCCCGGCAGGCTCCTATATCCGTTCTTGGGCTGCTGGCACCGTCAAAAAAGTAGCGTTCGATTCCCGATGCGGGTGGCATGTACTCGTGGAATCCGGGCCTTGGACCCATCTGTACTGTCATATTCAAGCGGTGGCCGTAGAAGCAGGAAATATCGTTGAAGCCGGACAGGTAATTGCTGCCGTGGGCTCTACCGGAAGAAGCACGGGTCCACATCTTCACTGGACGCTACGCTATCAGGGACAACTGATCAACCCGGAGCGAGTGCTTGAGCAAATGCAGGCGGCTTGGGCTCAACAGCCTTAGGAATGAGGATGTTCTTAGTCCTTCTGGAACCCTTGCTGCCAGATTCTGGTGCGGCGGTTCACTAGGATTAATTTCGGCTATGCCGACTGCCCATGGCAAGAATATTACCCCATCTGCTGCAAGAGCTTTTGCCCCAATCTGATGTCTAAAAGTACTGCGCTGAGCTAGGTCGAAGTGAAGAGTGTGGAGAGTAGGGAATTCGAATCCCTGGCCTCTGCAGTGCGATTGCAGCGCTCTACCAGCTGAGCTAACTCCCCTTGGGCTTCTTATTGTCTGTTGAAAACTTCTCTCTGTAAAGACTAGAGGTTTTTTACCAGTAATTCCGGCCTCGGCAAGGCCCGTTGCTTCACGGGACCTGCGGTTACGGACGCTTTGCCAAAATGCTCAGCGCCGCCACGGCATTGACTTTCGCACCAATCGGGATTGCCGCGAGATCGACAAAGAAGTCGGGGTTGTGGTTCGAATAAGGAAATGGCCGCCCGGCCGCCCGCGCTTTGGCAAACAATTCGGGCGGGGCAACGCCGACCAATATGAAAGCATAGGGTGTATCCAAGGACTTGAACGCTTCCTGAAAATCCTCTGAGCCCATCACTGCCGGAAATTGATCGATGACCTTGCCCTTGCCCATCAGCTCCTCCAGCGAGGGGTTGATGCGTGCCACTAGCGCCTTGTCGTTGACCAGTGGCCCGGCGTTACCCTTCATCAGCCGCGTCGGCATCTTGTCTTTAGCCACGCCCGCCGCAATCGCGACGCCATTATTAATCTCGTCAATACGCTTGAGCATCTGTTGGCGTACTTCGGGAGTAAACCAGCGCAAATTGAGTTTGAGTACCGATGTCTCGGGAATCACATTATTGTCACGCCCGGCGACGATCGAGCCAACCGATAGCACGGCCGAAGTTTGCGGGTCAAGATTGCGACTGACGATGGTTTGATAGGAGAGTACCGCCTGTGCCGCCATGACCACTGGGTCGATGGTCATCTGCGGCGTGGATCCATGTCCGCCGATGCCATTGAAGGTAATGTCGAGCTGATCGGTGCCCGCCATGCGAACTCCCGGCGAACTCGAGATCACACCGACGGGTCCGGGTACGGTGTGGGCGCCGAACGCATAGTCAGGTTTCGGAAAACCGCGTTGCCACAACTTGTCCTCCACCATGGCCTGCGCACCAAGACCAACTTCCTCGGCGGGCTGGGCATAGACCACCAGCGTTCCAGACCAGTCGGCCTTCATCACAACCATCGTCTTGGCAAGACCGAGTAACCATGTCACATGCGCGTCGTGGCCACAGGCATGCATAACGTCAATCTCACTGCCATCGGCAAGGCGCTGCTGCGCAGTTGCTGCCCAGGGCAGCCCTGTTGCCTCGCGTATCGAATTCGAATCCATATCCGCGCGGAACCAGACTGTGGGGCCGGGGCCGTTCTTAAGCACGCCGACAACGCCGGTTTTGCCGATGCCTTCGGTGACGATAAAACCCAGTGCTTTCAGCTCCTTGGCAACTATCGCCGCAGTGCGCGTCTCAGTGAACGCAATCTCGGGGTGCTGATGCAGATCCTTGAAGATAGCGGTGAGGCGCGGTGTATCGGCAGCGACCGCCGTATTGACCTTTGCGATTAATGCTGTGGGGATCGGAGCCTCAGCGGAAGCTAACGTCACCTCTGCTCTCGTGCTCGTAGCAGCTATAAATAGGATTCCAATGGTTAATGGGAGGAGGATAAGATTTCGAGCAATGTGAAAGTTCATGCGTTCCGTTTGAATGTGACCAACTTATGGGCCCCAGGGCAGAGCCAGATGCTTCTACCCTAGCGACAACATTGAAGCACAGTCCCACCGATAGAGGCTAATACCAATTGAAATAGTAACCCAAGTTTCGGGTTATATAAGTCAAGAATAACAGGCTTAGAGTGAGTATACGAATCACCCCGAACGGCAACAGACTGCGCCGGGTAAAGATCGGGCGAAACTTTTGAAATTAACTAATAAACGCTACTTCCATCGTGAAGACAATGATGAACGTGGCCACTTTCAGCAAAAATCCATCCATGGTCACCGCATGGATAAATTTAGGAAACCGAGAGGTAATGCCACTAAACACTGTTTCAATATAGTAACGAGTACTTTGCTTGATGTAAGCGACCCAGGGCGCATCCAAGCGCTTGGAATTGCGTTTGCGGGCAATCTGGAGAGAAATGGCATTCGTCTCCTTGAGAGCATCTTCCGCCTGATAGTCGGTATAACCAGCGTCCCCATAGACTAAATTGCCCGCTGGTAGGTTGAGGGGGAGGGCGTTGAGTCCCCGTGTGTCATTGGCTTCACCCGGTAAAAAGGCAAAATTAAAAGTTCGTAGAAGACCTTCCTCACAAGTTCCTCATATTTGGCATCTAACCTTAGAAAAGAAACAATTTAAGAGGAGGAGTTCTTCCAGAGCTAGTTTCAGGTTTATCTGTTCTTCTTATGACGCTTTGCAGAGCCTTGGTGGAGGACGGTACCGATGAATACCAAAAGGTTCCTATGGGCTAGCTAGTATCAATGCCCCAGCTAGGGGCACTGTCCAGCGGTTAACAAAAGTCCTAAAGAATCAAATACTCGAGGGAAACGTTGTATGGAAGCGGATTACCTGATTGTAGGTAGTGGATTGTCGGCCCTAGTGTTTGGGGCGTTGATGGCAAACTCTGGGAAGGCTGTGCAAATTTTAGAGGCCCATGAACATCCAGGCGGTTTTGGTCATACGTTTACCATGGCCAAAAAATATACTTTTAATGCTCAATTTCATTACGTTTGGGACTGTGGGGAAGGGCAAACCGTCCAAAAAGTCCTGAAAAAACTGGGCTTAGCTACAGACGTGACCTTCACGCGGTATGACCCTAAAGGTTTTGATCACATGCGGATGCCGGGCTATTCCCTGGAAATTCCCTCCGAGAACCCTGAGCTGATCGATCGACTTTCTGCACTCTTCCCTAAGGATGCAGAGAAAATTCGTAAATTTATTGTGGAAGTCCAAAAAACCAGTGAGGGCATGAGGAAATTATCCCCTCCCGTGAACTTTGCGGATGCACTCAAGCATTTGGATGAAGTTTTCTGTGCCGTCCTCTATCTGAACAGTACACTCCAGGATGTTTTTGATAAGTTTGACCTACCGCAAGAAGCGCAAACCCTTTTAGCCTTGCAATGGCCTGATTTTCTCCTACCCCCAGACCAACTTTCTTTCTTCGCCTGGGTGATCTTATTCACAGGATATCAACAAGGCGCTTTCTATCCTGAGCAGCACTTTGAGCATGTGATTGAATCCTTGGTCAAAGTTATCGAAAGGCATGGGGGCGAGGTTCTACTCAATCAGGAAGTCACCAATTTCGTGGTCAAAGATAAACAAGTAATGGGAGTCAAGGCAACCGATCTCGTCACCCATCGAACGCATGAATTCACAGGCAAAACGATTATCTGCAACATGGACCCTAAAAAAGCAGCTCAGATGATCGGACCAGAAAATTTCTCTAGCTCGATTCGCCAGAAGCTTAATTATGATTATTCGCCCTCCAACTACATGGCTTACTGTGTCGTAAAAGATATAGATCTCCGAGAATATGGATTTGGGAAATGGAATACCTTCCATACAGGTCATCAGGATTTGAATGAAGCTTTTTATCAGATGTATGAAAAGAATGATTATTCTAATCCAAGTTTTGCCATCACAACACCCACCTTGCTCACCGAAGAGAAACGAGATTGTCCAGAAGGTCATCAAATCGTTGAGTTCTTGACCGTTGCTAATTATGAGTACTTCAAAAAACTAAATGACACCGATCGTAAGGCTTATAACCATAAAAAAGAGGAAATTCTGGATTCTATTCTAGATGTCGTAGAACAAAACTATGTCCCCAATTTTAGGAAACACATCGTTTTCAAAATCACGGGCAGTCCTACTACCAATGAGCGATTTTGCTGGTGTCCTCAGGGGAATTCCTATGGTTCTAACCTAACGCCCCGCAATATGGGAATAGGCAGGCTGAATCATAAGACCTCGCTCAAGAATTTCTATTTCTGTAATGCTTCATCCGGTTATCCAGGTTTTGCTCCTACCTTTTGGACAGGAGCCCTCTTATATCAAAGATTGTCGGGAGATTTGATTTTATCGAAGGGCTAAAGCGCTTATAAAGACTGATTGGTACATACATTCTCTTAGGTCAATGGTGAAATATGAAAATTGCTATTATTGGCGGTGGTGCAAGCGGCATGGTAACGGCCTATTTGCTCGATAGAAATGAGCATCATGTCACCGTTTTTGAAAGACAACCGATTTTGGGTGGGCATATTCGCACCTTAAATAAAAATGTCCCTTTCAGCCAGTCGGAGCCTGGACTTTTTTTAGAAGCAGGCGTACTTGAATTTCCCCGTAAGTTTCAAAATTTTCTGGCTTTAATGGAAGAACTAGGTATTGAATTAGAACCTGTCGAAATTGGATCCGCGTTGTATTTAAAAGATGGGAATCACTTTCTTTCGCCTGAAGTGATCCGGAAGAACTTCACAGGATGGCAACGCATCGTCGAATATCTTCGGCTTGAAAGTCTCTATGCCCGTTCTCTTGGACTGTGGCTAGAATTGCGTTCCCCCAAAGTGCAGGAACTATATGATCAATCTCTATCTCAATTTATGAAGATTCCAGCAATTGGGAATGACTGGCTCAAATTGCTGACGATGTATAGTTACTCGATGCCTTTTGAACTCATGGACAATTTCCCGGCAGCCCTAGCAGTTCCAGCTATGTTGGATTATGTTTATGTGGACTGGCTACGCATTAAAGGAGGAGTTTATTCCTACATTGAAAAAATTCTGGAACGCTTTAAGGGGGATATTTTACTCGGGGTAGAGGTTACAGAAATTTCTAGAACTCCTAATCCCGTTACGATTAGGCTGTCGGATGGGAAAACGCAACAGTTTGACAAAGTTGTTTTTGCTACGCCGCCTGACCAGGTGATGGAGTTATTGTCCGATCCGACCCCTGAAGAAACTAAACGGTTTTCTCCCTGGAAGCGCAACCAGGCAACCACAGTTATCCATACGGATACTTCAATGTATGCCCAGCATGGTATCAAGCACCTATCAGAATTTGATTTTTTCCAAACAGATAAGGGTTGGGGTTATAACGCCTATCTCAATCAGCTTTGTGGAATATCATCCCCTCTTGCCTATAACCTGGCATTCAACCTGAATGATTGGATTGCGCAAGACAAAATTCTCCATACGCAAGAACATCATACTCCGCTATATACGGTTGAGGCTTTCAAGTACAGAGATGAGGTTGCCCGCACCAATGGGGAACATGATACGTACCATGCGGGAGCTTATCTTGGCGATGGGTTGCATGAAGGAGCGATTACCTCTGCCATACGGGTTGCTGAGTTAATCGGATAGGATTCGGGATAGGCAATTAATGAATATAAGGATTTTGTAACTGTTTGACTAGCGTATTGAATGGCTCCCAATTGTCATCATAGGTAATATGAGCCCAAACTTCCTCAATTGCAGGTCTTGAAAGCACTGTCTTGGGATTGTGCTGACGTAAGCATTGAATAATAATCGCCATCTCAGATTCTTGGAACTGAGATAATAGATGGTGATACCGAGCCCGCCAAGATTCTGAATAAGCGGCTTGATATAGATAACTATCTTGGAAAATATACTCAGGACCTTTTTGCCAATCGGGAGAAAAATGTTCGGTAAGTTCAGTAAAGAATTGGTGATAACCTATTTCTGTATCTTTAAGCAATTTAAGTGTTAAGAACAATAGCTCTTGCAACTCAGGAGTAATTGCTTGATTAAATCCTAATTTGCTCAGCATTCTCTGTGTATAGGCAGCACTATAGCGCTCCTCAAAAGTAGCAAGGCCGACTTCCATATCAGCCATAGAAAGCACCGCTTCTAGTGGGGTTTGAAGCATTTTCAAATTCCATTGGCAGATAGCAGGCTGATTGCCATAGCTATAGCGGCCATAATGGTCAAAATAGGCGGCTGTAAATAGAGGATTGTAGCGATCCATAAAGGCATAGGGACCATAATCAAAACTTTCCCCCGTAATGGACATGTTATCGGTGTTTAGAACTGCATGGCAAAAGCCTAAAGACATCCATTGAGCACACAATTCTGCAGTTCTACCAACAAGCTCTGTATAGAACAAAGCATAGCCCTCTTTTTCTGTTTGCAGATGAGGATAATACTGTTCAATAACGTGGTCTAAAAGAATTTTGACTAAGTCTCCACGCCCCAGATAATCTAATCGTTCAAATGTGCCAAAACGAATATGGGAGCGACTAAAACGGACCATGACCGATGAGCGAGTTGGGGAGGGTTCGTCCCCACGGAATAAAGGTTCTCCCGTTTCAATCAGACTCAGACAACGGGAAGTGCGAACGCCCAAAGCATGGAGTGCTTCTGACGCTAGTACTTCACGCACGCCCCCTTTCAGGGTCAGTCTGCCATCCGCCGTTCTAGAGTAAGGAGTGGTACCTGAACCTTTGGTTCCAAAGTCGTAGAGTTCTCCATCTATCCCTCGAACCTGACCATAGAGGAACCCTCTGCCATCTCCTAGGCGGGGATTGTATTCTCCAAACTGATAACCGTGATAGCACAGCGCCAGTAAGGGCCGTCTACCTTGAAACTTCCCTAGCGCCTCTATAAAGTGCTCATCGTTTACCCCAGAAGGTTCTAGGCCCAGCTTAGCCAGAACAGCATCATTGCGAAACCGGAGCAGATGTTTGGGAAATTCAGCAGGCTCTACTTCATCAAAATATTGACTTCCCAACGCCTCGATAGCAGGCTCGTAATTCAGTTCAAGTAAGGGATTTCCCACGGGCTTCTTTATGTTGGGCAACATTCATCTTAAGGCACCCTTCCCTGCTTGGCGGGACGCATGGCATAGGGGCGAGGGTGAAGAAAGACTAAAAGGACGAACCTGGCTGCTTGAGAAATTCTTCTTCTTCCGGAGTATTGGCCCGCCCCAAGATCTTGTTGCGATGAGGAAAGCGACCAAACCGCGCAATCACTGCTTGGTGCTTGAACGCATAGTCCGTCACATCTTCTATTTGAAGGGCTCGTATCCTCTGAACAGCTTGGTGTTGATGTTCCAGATGTTCGCTATGTTCAAAGGGCAAATAGATAAACATCCGCTGAATGGGCGGTAATTCTAGGTCAAAGCCTTGTGCTATGGCATACTGCGCAATGGCAAGAGCTTGGCTATCCGTAGTAAACGACTGAGCCTCACCCCGGAACATGTTGCGGGGGAACTGGTCTAACAGCAAAATCAAGGCCAAACAGCCCTGAGTAGTTTCCTGCCAATCCCTGAGTTTCCCTGCGGCAGCCAGCTCATAATCTGTCTGGAAATGAGTGCGAATCGTTTGGTCAAAACTTGGATTTTTAGCGAACCAAACCTTCCGACGTTGCGCATACTCCGCTTGTTCATTTTGCGCAAACCAAAAATCCAGAATTTTATCAACGCGCGTCATAATAGTGCTCAGAAGTCTGTCCTTGCTTCACTCGCGATTCCAGAGGGTCCTCCTGCACTGAGCTCTTTGGTCAAGGGGCTGCCTGGGACGGGAGCTGTGCTTGTGCAGGTGAAGCCAAGCCTATGGCTCCTAAAACGACCAAACTCGCCGCCGATTTCCCTAATAGCTTGAATAATACAGACCGCCTTTAAAAAGGATTTGTAATACATCTATTGTAGAAGTTTCTTTCTAAAGATCTTGTACTTTGCACTATTTAGAGACGTTTGCCAGAATTAGCATCAAACCAATGCACATGCTCCACAGACAAACTTAAGTTTATCGTTTCCCCACTCCAGGTTTGTTCGGTCGGTAATAATACTCTTAGTGTTTCCGGAGGCTGATTTTTTAAGCGGACACTCAGCAAATTATGCATGCCCAAATTTTCTACTAAATAGATCGTTCCTTGGATTGAATTAAGATCTTCCAGTTCGCTAAGCCGTACATGCTCAGGACGAATACCGAGGACTACTTTGGACTGGCCTCTAGCGCCTGCTGAAAGTGGTATTTTCATTTCATCAAGAAGGGCATAATCGCCTTGACAAGGAACCGTGAGTAAATTCATTTGAGGACTACCAATGAATCCAGCAACAAACTGGTTCGCGGGGAGTGTATAGATACGTTGAGGGGTGTCTAATTGTTGTAAATTGCCATCATAAAGAACTGCCACTTTAGTGGACAAGGTCATTGCCTCGGTTTGGTCATGAGTGACATACACTACAGGTGCTTTTTGAGCAGAGAAAAGCTGTTTTAGTTCAGCCCGTACCCGTTCTCGCAAGAGGGCATCTAAGTTACTCAAAGGTTCATCCAACAAAAACACATCGGGTCTACGCACCAAAGCACGAGCGACGGCTACCCGTTGCCTTTGGCCGCCAGATAACTGGCTGGGCTTACGGTCCAATAAGTCCTCCAGCCCCAAAAATTTGGCGGTTTCTGCAATCCGTTGCTGGATATCGCTGTCTGCAAGTTTGCGCAGCTTCAAGCCAGAAGCAATGTTTTCGTGCACCGTCATATGAGGATAGAGCGCGTAGCTCTGGAAGACCATGGCAATATTGCGCTCCCCTGGTTCCAGGCTACTGACATTGCGCCCTTGGATCATGACTTGTCCCCGTGTGGGCTGTTCTAATCCGGCAATCAAACGCAAAATCGTAGACTTGCCGCAGCCAGAAGGCCCCAGCAAGGTGAGAAATTCTCCTTCCTCCACACTCAAACTTAGGTCTTTAACAGGAACGCTGGTGGGGGTATAGGTCTTATTGAGGTCTCGAAGTTCGAGTTTCGCCATAGTTCTTTTTACCTCATGATGCTCTACAGGTACAGTAACGTTTGTGACCGCGCTAGTGTTTTGTGCGCTTCCTGGGTGCGGCTCAAAGCTTTTCATAAATTTTTTTTCTGCTTTAGTCTTCTGGCCGAGAGAGAGGACAATAGAAATAGTTAGCTGTCCACCGATTTGGGTCCGTTATGCATCATCAGGTACTCTTTCATCTTGCCTTTCCCATTGGCGACCTTACCCAAGCCAAACAATTCTATGCCAATGACTTAGGATGTGAAATAGGGAGAGAGACGGCCAATTCTGTCATTTTCAATATGCATGGGCACCAGTTAGTCGCCCATGTGACGAAAGAGCCACTTATGCCCCAAAAAGGTATCTATCCCCGGCATTTTGGCTTGATTTTTAGTGATGAATCAGATTGGCAAGCCTTGCTCAAACATGCTCAAGAGAAAGGACTGGCTTTCTATGAGGAGGACAAACTGCGCTATGAGGGATTGCCTTTAGAGCACCGTACGTTCTTTCTGGAAGATCCCTTTCATAATTTGCTGGAATTTAAGTTTTACCGTCATCCCTCGGCGATCTTCGGTCACCAGGATTATGCCCAGGTAGGTGATTCCTGGGAGTTCCCGTAAATTATCCCCACCGATAGCTGAAATATTCCACTCGGCTTTTCCGGGAAGCGCTAATTGCTCACTGAGAGACTTCTAAGTGATGCACTAGAGCCTGAAGACCTAACCGATAACTTTCAGCTCCAAAACCTGAAATCTGTCCCACGGCTACAGGGGCGATAAATGAATGGTGGCGAAAGGATTCGCGCTTATGGATATTGCTCAGATGCACTTCCACCACGGGTACACCTACGCCGCTGATCGCGTCCCGCAGGGCCACACTGGTATGGGTATAACCGCCAGGGTTGAATACGATGCCATCGTGGCGGTTAAGGGCTTGCTGAATAGTGTCGATCAGGGCCCCCTCATGATTTGACTGAAAAAATTCGACGGACACCCCTAATTTAAGGGCATCCGTCTTTAAGAGTTCTTCTATTTTTGGCAGGGTCAAACACCCATAAGTCTCAGGCTCGCGCGCTCCCAAAAGGTTTAAGTTCGGGCCATGCAGGATCAGTATGGATAACAAAGTCGATTAACGCCGACGAGGGTATTGCTCTCGAACGGGCACAGGAATGGGCACAAGGTCAGGTTGAGGAGGAGGGCCAAAGAGCTCAGAGATTTTTTCCATAGCTTCGAGAATTTTCTTGATTGCCTTTCGCATGACGGGAAATAGCCTTTCTAAGATGTCGGAGTGCCTAACAAGTCCATATTAGCAGCTCTATTTGTTCTGTGTTCAATGTTTATTAGATTCATAAAAAGCCCCTGAGAAGTATACGCCTGTGGATAAGTGTGAGAGGTCTCTGACCCGTAGGCCAATCGGCTGTGGATATTAGTACATAAGCCTCTAAGTGATCCCCGAGTCCTCCAGGGGATCACTTAGAGGCTTATGTTTACCAGGGCTTTCGGTCTCTGGTTAGCCCGTATGAACACTGATTAAGATTTAAGTCAATTAAGATTTAGGACAGTCATTGAGCAAGGTGCGCTTACAAAAAATGACGTATCCGGTCTAGGGCCGACTGTACGCTGAGCCAACGGATCCATTCTCGGCTACGGTCTTCGCCGAAGTGATATTCGAAGGTCTCTGCGACTTCAGGGCCGACAATCGCGATATGGACTAACCCAACGGGTTTAGCCTCAGTGCCTCCGGTTGGACCCGATACTCCTGTGATCCCAATCCCCCAATCGGCATGTAAATTTTTGCGGATAGCTTGAGCCATTTGGAGGGCAACGAGGCTACTGACTGCGCCCTGTTCCTCTAGAATTTGAGGATCTACGCCCAATTGTTCGGTTTTGACTTGGTTATAGTAAGCTATGGCCCCGCCCACAAAAAAGCGGGAACTCCCGGAAGTATCGGTGAGGGCTTTTGCCAACCAGCCTCCGGTGCAGGATTCTGCTACGGCTAAGGTCTGTCCTTGTTGCGCTAAAAGTTCGCCCACGACAGAAGCTAACGTGGCCTCATCCTCCCCAAAATAATACAATCCTCCCAATTCTTTGAGCGCTTGAACGGTTGGTTCTGCGATGGTTTTAGCCTGGTCGCGGTCTGGGGCTGAAGCTGTCACCCGTAGTTTGACGACCCCCATGCTGGCATAGGGGGCTACCGTTGGATTTTGCTGGTCCAGAAAGGCTTGGGCTTTTTCGGCTAGATCCGATTCACCGATGCCCCAGTAGAGTAAGGTCCGACTGTAAAAAACCCGACTGCCATAGCGTTGGGTTAAAAAAGGGACTGCAGTTTGCTGCCACATTGCTTTCATTTCGCTGGGCACGCCAGGGAATGTCAGGATCACAACGTCAGGGCGAGCTTCCCAGATGATCCCCGGTGCAGTTCCGGTTGGATTGGGTAAGACCATGGCCCCTTTGGGAAAAGAAGCCTGTTTACGGTTGGAGGGACTCATCACCCGATTGCGTTTTTGGTAACGCAGCTCTAGCGCCTTCAAAATTTCTGGATGTTCTACCATCGCCACCCCAAAGTAGGAGGCCAAGGACTCATGGGTAAGGTCATCGGGGGTAGGGCCTAGTCCTCCGGTGGTGATCAGCACACCTGGCCCTCTCTCGCTCATCTGGTCTAGAACTTGATGAATGCGCCCGGTGTTGTCCCCCACCACCGTCTGGAGGAAATGGGAAATACCGAGTCCTGCCAGCTCCTGCGCCAGAAAAGTGGCATTGGTATTGACGATCTGACCAAGAAGCAGTTCGCTGCCAATACATAAGACTTCTGCACACGAAACTTCTACAGAGAATAGAGCCACGACTTTATCCTTAGCGTATCCGGGGCCATCTTAGTCTGGACAAGGTGGTAACAGCAAAAGCAATGTGGGTTTCGACTCCGCTCAGCCGAAGGGCAGCCGACAAACCCTGTATTCGCTTCAACGGAGCCGATCATTTCCTATAATTCATAATGTATATTCCAATACAGAGGACGATCCTAGGCACTGTAATCGTCCTGAGAACGTCTCTCTGGAAGCCTATTCACTCATTTGTCCTTGAAGGTCCTATGAAGCGCATTCC